>JASFYZ010000013.1:0-9907 GCA_045046665.1 Desulfobacterium sp. | reverse complement strand
AAAAAAATCTAATTTTATTATTTTTTCAGGTGTGATTTGTTGTAAGCTAAGTACCCGAGCATATATCTTATCAAGATAAAACCCAGAGATATCAACGATATATATTTATAGAATACTGAAAAACATATGTGTGGGTACTTATTGGCATCAATTTTAAAAAAATCGATTTTGTACAGGCCCATCATAATTGGTTTGGCTTATTTGGGAATGTAGATAACCGCAAGGATTTCCGCTTTTTCATCCCCCATGCAGCTGACATAGTGCGGTACCACGGAATTGTAGTAAACGCTGTCACCCTGATTGAGCAGGTAGATCTCTTTGCCGTAAATAATTTCAATACGTCCCTGCTGTACCACAATAAATTCTTCACCTTCATGGGAAGAAAGGGTTTTTTCTTTGGCAGATTCAGGAAGAATTTCAACGAAAAAAGGTTCCATGTGGCGGTCGGTCTTCCCCTTTCCCAGGGAGTAAAATTTCAGGGCGGCAGGTTTACCCTTGCCACCGAGTACACTGATTTCAGATTCTCTGTCCGGGCGTCGAACAATAAAAGGGTCTGTGCTATCCTGGTCATCCAGAAAGGTTCCCAGACGGACTCCCAGTGCCCTGGCAATCTTCATTAAAGGTCCCAGCGGGGGATAGACATTGTCGGTGAGCATGGTATCTAAAAATGGGGCATCAAGGCCTGTGAGGTGGGAAAGTTTTTCCAGGTCAATATCTCTTTTCTCCATGAAATAGGTGATGCGTTGGCTCACTTTTCCAGTTTGCATTATGTCTCCTCTTGGGGGGATGGTTAAAAATTTTAAAAGCTTGATTTATAATAAAAAAATATAACCTTGTCAAAAAAAATGATGAGGGTGGTTGATATTCATGCCCGGGTATCAGATAATGGCGTATGCATTTTCAATGCTGCTTAATGATGACTTTTTCGGGGTCAAGCCTGGGAAATGTTTTTTATTTATGTGCCGGTGACGGTACAATATTATTTGTATTATATCTGTCCACCCGTGGTGGTTATGAAAATGAGGGGAGTTTAAATATGATAACGGGGAAAAAAATAGTGTGGGTGTTTATTTTGATTTTTCTACACTCACAGGTTAATTTTGCATGGGCCATCTCCATTGTCGAGGAAAAAAAGATGGCCGGGGAATTCATGGAGGCCATCTCCAAGCAGAATAAACTGATCAGGGATCCCATCTCTGTGGCCCTTGTATCCGAGGTGGGAAAACGCATTGTTGACCAGTTGCCCCCCCAGCCATTTCCCTTCTCATTTTACATTGTGGATGATGGGCAATTTAATGCCTTTGCCACCCCCGGAGGGAATATTTTTGTGCACCGGGGATTGATCACCTCCCTTGATAATGTGGATGAACTGGCCGGAATCCTCGGCCATGAGTCAGCCCATGCGGCATGTCGCCATGTCTCCCAGATGATAGATCGATCCAAGGTGGTGAACATGGGAACCCTGGCCGGGATCCTGGCCGGGGTATTGGTGGGGGTTGCCGGCGGTGCTGATGCCGGACAGGCGGTGGTCATGGGCTCCATGGCGGTGGGACAGACCTCCATGCTGGCCTACAGCCGGGAAAATGAAACCGAGGCAGACCAAAAGGGAATTGTTCTGACCCAGGCTGCCTCTTTTTCCCCCCGGGGATTGTTGACAGGTCTTGAGAAAATTCGTTCCCGGGACTGGTATGGTTCTGAACATATACCTGCCTATCTCAAGACCCATCCCGGTTCTGCGGAGCGCATTGTTTATATTTCGTCCTGGCTGGATAAACATGGGGATGATATCAAAGCCAATAACGGCATTGATCCCTTTCGGTTTGATTTGGTTAAATATCGTCTGGCAGGCCTTTATGGGGACGTGGATGAAACAGAACAAAAATTTAGCCATCTTCTGGAAAAAAATCCCGATGACCCTGCCGTGCATTATGGGATGGCGGTTTTACTATCCCGGGTGTCCCGATTGGATGAGGCCCTGGTGCATGTACGCCTGGCCCTGGCAAAGAGGGTGTTTGATCCCTATATTCTCCTGGAGGCAGGGCAGATATATCTACTGGCCGGGGATGGCAAAAAAGCCTTTGATCTCATGGGAGGGCTTGAAAAAATACCGGCCATTGCCACCCAGACCATTTATTATCAGGCCTGGGCGCTGTGGATGATGGGGGATGGGGATAAGGCGGAGCGGGGATTATTAAAAACCATACAAACCGCCGGGGATGTGTTTCCAAAGTCCTATTATTTCATGGCCGATGTGGCCAGACAAAAGAAGCGACTGGATCAGACCCATTACTACCTGGGTCGCTACTACCATGAAATTAATTCCTTTAAAAATGCGGTTTTTCATTTGAAAAAAAGTGTTGATCTGCTTCCAAAGGGTGAGATGAAAATAACCGCCCGGGAGATCCTTGGGAAGATAGAAAAGCAAAAAAAGAAAAAAAGGTAAATATTCTGCCAGCACCCCATATTCACCTATTTGGGCCTGCTCACATAGCATTAGTATGTTACGCAGTCCCAGGGCGAATATGTGGCACTGCTCAAACATTTATATACCAACCCGAATATTTACAAAAATGGGTCTGATCATAGCGTGAGCTACCCAAGCCTAAAAGGCCTTGGGCTTCCTGCTTCACAGAGAATAGCTCAATGTCCTGAAGGACATCGAGTCTTACGTGCTCTCCACAGGCTTGAGATCCCGTAGCACCTACGGTACTTGAAACACTATCAAGGTTTTATGTACCATAGATTTCAGGCACAACCACATACCTTTTCAAAGAACCAATCTCAGAATGGCTGAGAATGAGGGCTTTGTTAAGAAAAACTGCTAAAGCAAAACTTATATCCCAAAGCTAAAGCATTGGGCTTTACGGCCTAAAGGCCATAGCGTAACCGTATTTTTTTTGAGGTCTACGCATTATTCCTTGTCAAATCGGGAAAATTTCATGGAAAAGGTTCCCCTGCCCTGGGTGGCGGATCTCAATGCCGTGGAGTAACCAAACATTTTGGATAGGGGAACCGTGGCACTGATCACCTGGATATCACTTCTGGATTCAATGGATTCAATTTTACCCCCCCGGCTGTTTAAATCACCGATGGCTTCCCCCATGTAATTATCCGGCACCAGCACCTCCACATCCATGATGGGCTGGAGCAGATGCACCGCTCCTTGTTCCATGGCATTTCGACAGGCCATGGAGGCACACACGGAAAATCCAAGTTCGGAACTCTGGGATTCCCGGCATGAGGCGTCTTTTACGGTGATTCGGGTGTCCACCATGGGATATCCCTTGAGAAAACCACCTTCCAAGGCCTCTTTTGCCCCTTTTTCCACGGCAGAAATATAACTTTCAGGCATGGACTCTTCTGGGGCCTGAAAGACAAATTCAACGCCTTTATCACGCTCCAGGGGGGACAACTCCAGGGTTAGTTCTGCAAAATGTTGTTTTCCGGCAATTTCCCTGTCAAAAAGCGCATGCCCGGTGGAGGGGGCACCCATGCTTTCCCGGTAAACCACCTGGGGACTGCCCACATTTACATCGGTTTTAAATTCTCTTTTCATGCGGCTGATGATGATCTCAAGGTGGAGTTCCCCCATGCCGGACAGTATGGTCTGGCCGGTGTCATCGTCGATGTTCACTTTTAATGTGGGGTCTTCAATGGTGAATTTTTCCAACACCTCTTCAAGTTTTTCCTGGTCCGCATGGGTTCTGGGCTCAATGGCAATGGAGATGACGGGTTTATCAAACTCCATTTTCTCCAGGAGTACTTGGTCTTTGGAGGAGCACAAGGTCTCCCCGGTGGAACTTTTTTTCAGTCCCAGGATGCCAACGATGTCTCCGGCATAGGCCTCTTCCACCCGTTCCCGCTTGTTGGCGTGCATTTTAAGAATTCGGGATATCTTCTCTTTTTTGTTCAGGGTGGGGTTAAATACATCTTCACCGGCCTTGAGGGTTCCGCTGTAGATCCTTGCAAAGGAGAGTTTGCGTCCTTCAATCATGGAAACCTTGAAAATCAATGCGGAAAGGGGGGCAGTTTTATGGGGCGGGTACTCCACAATTTCTTCTGTGTGTGGGTGGATGCCCTTTACCGGGGGGATATCCTTGGGGCTTGGTAAAAAATTTTCAATGGCATTTAAAAGGGGTTGTATGCCTTTATTTTTTAAAGCAGTGCCGCACATCACCGGAACCAGTGCCCGGGAGATGGTGGCAGATCGGACGGCATCCTGGAGTTCTTTTACGGAGATCTCTTCTTCCCCAAGGTATTTTTCCATGATGGTGTCATCCACCTCAGACAGGGCTTCCAGAAGTGCTTCCCTGTATTCCAGGGCCTGGGGTTCCATGTCCGGTTCAATGGGGGTTTGGGAAAATTCCGTCCCCAGTGTTTCGTCATCCCAGGTGATCTGTTCCATGGAGATGAGGTCAATCACCCCGGAAAATTGATCTTCTGAGCCCACGGGAATCTGGAGCATCAATGGCGTGGCCTTGAGCCGCTCCTGGATCATGTTGACCACCTTAAAAAAATCAGCCCCGGTGCGGTCCATTTTATTGATAAAGGCAATTCTGGGAACATTGTATTTGTCTGCCTGGCGCCACACGGTTTCCGATTGAGGTTCCACCCCGCCCACGGCACAGAACACCCCCACCGCCCCGTCAAGGACCCGAAGGGACCGCTCCACCTCAATGGTGAAATCCACATGGCCCGGGGTGTCTATGATCTGAATCAGGGATTTGTTCCACCGACAGGTGGTGACAGCAGAGGTGATGGTGATGCCCCGGTTCTGTTCATCCTCCATCCAGTCCATGACAGCTTCCCCATCGTGGACTTCGCCGATTTTATGGGATTTGCCTGTGTAGTAAAGGATTCGTTCGGTGACAGTGGTTTTGCCCGCATCAATGTGGGCCATAATACCGATATTGCGTATCTGGGAAATGGGTGTTTTTTTACTCATGATCTATGCCTGCTTATGGTGAAGGATTCCAGGTGGCCACATTGAAAAAATGAACATGGCACTGATTCCAGCCGCCCTGACACTTGTTGGCACCACTGGGGCAGGCTTGCGTTCTCCCGGTTGTGCTTGGGATGAAACTGCCTTTTAATCAAGTGCAACGGTTTATTCTGATATTGCTTGCCTTGGGCAGTGAAATGTGACCGCACCTGTAAAATTCTATTATTTAATGAAATTAAATTGGATACATTAACCGACAAAAAGTGTCAAGAAAATAAACATTTGAAAAGATTTTGCCTTGCAAACAGGGCCTGTTTTCTATAAGATTAATAATTTAATTATCAACTTCTCCTGGATGTTAGGCCGATTGTCAAGGATGCCGTCATAATTGGATGAATTTTGGAAATATACTTAAGGATTTTATGAAGAATAAAAAAAGAGATCAAGAGGGGCTTTTTAAAAGCCTCTTTGCCGCATATTTTGTGCTGCTTCTCCATGTGTTTCTCCTGGCTGGCATCGGTGTTACAGTGGTTCTGTTCAAGGGGGTTTACCATTATCTGCCCTGGATCATGGCAGGCCTTGCCATCCTTATTATTGCGCTTTTCTGGATTTTTTATCTGCGCATGAAAAAGAATACCCGGGAGATAAAAGAGATACTTGCATTTCCCCAGTTCCAGGGGCGCAATGTTGAAATCAAGCTTCTGGGGGGGATGGCATCTGTTAAAATTGACGGCGGCACCCCGTCTGCCTCCAATGCGATGGCCCTGGAACATACCCCGGAATCCCAGAAAAACACCGTTCCCTTGCTCGCACCTGTGCAGGAATCACCGGATAAGCGCTTATCTGATCTGGCCCAGCTCTATCTGAGTGATTTAATTACCAGGGAAGAATTTAATTTGGCCAAGGAACATATTTTTTCCGGGGATCATGACGGATTTCCAAAATCCGTCAGTGTGGACAATATTCTGGATAAAAATTACCAAATGGATAAACCGGGGGGGAGAGAAGTAGGATGAAAAAAATAAGACTGGCATTGTTGTCAGGCGGAGATACACCAGAAAGGGATGTCTCCCTGAACAGTGGTCAACAGGTTTATGAGGCCCTGGATAAAAATAAATATGAGATCCATCGCTACGATCCTAAAACGGATCTGGCACTTCTTGTAGCCCAGGCCTCATCCATTGATGTAGCCCTGTTGATCCTTCATGGCCCCAACGGAGAGGATGGCACTGTTCAAGGATTTCTGGATTTATTAAAAATTCCCTACCAGGGAGCCGGGGTGCTGGGAAGTGCTCTTGCCATGAACAAGCTGGCAGCTAAGGAGATGTATATCCAGGCACAGATTCCGGTGCCGGAACATCTGGTGATTCATAAATCCATGACCCGGGATACGGCATACTATGTTGAAAAGTTAGGACTGCCCCTGGTGGTGAAGCCGGTTTGTGCGGGTTCCAGCGTGGGAATGTCCATTGTTCGGGAAGAAAAAGAACTGGCGTCGGCGGTTCAAACGGCGTTGTCCTTTGATGATGTGGTCATGGTTGAGACCTATGTGGATGGGGTGGAACTCACCTGCGGGATATTGGGAAACAATAGCCTGGAGGCCCTGCCGGTTATTGAAATTTTGCCTGGTGAGGGATTTGAGTTTTTTGATTACACCGCCAAATATACCCCGGGTGCCACCGAAGAAATATGTCCGGCACGCATTGAAAATGCCATTCGGGACCAGGTCCAGGCCCATGCCATGGCGGCCCACAACGCATTGTTCCTGAAAGGATACAGTCGAACAGACATGATTTTGTCCCAGGGATGTCTTTATGTACTGGAGACCAACACCATTCCCGGCATGACGGCTACCAGTCTCTATCCCCAGGCGGCCCAGGTGGCTGGATACTCTTTTCCCGCGCTTTTGGATCGTCTCATTGCCCTGGCCATGGAGTAGCTCCGACAATGGCCTAAAATAGAAAAATGATCAGTTCGTCGAGCCAAAACTCAAAAACAGAAAAACGTGGTTTTGTTGCTGTATTCAATAATGCACGTTTAAAAATATTATAATTGACTCAGGAGAAGATAAAAATGAAGGTTCTTGTGGTGGGAAGTGGCGGCAGAGAGCATGCCCTTGTGTGGAAAATTGCCCAGAGCAATCTGGTGGATAAAATTTATTGTGCACCGGGCAATGCCGGTACGGCCATTGATGCTGAAAATGTGCCCATTGGGGCTGAAGACATTGAGGCGCTGGCAACCTTTGCCGCTGACAATGAGATTGACCTCACCGTTGTGGGGCCGGAAGCCCCCCTGGCCCAGGGTATTGTGGATCTGTTTGAAGAAAAGGGCCTCAAGGCCTTTGGGGCTTCCCGGAAAGGTGCCCAGCTGGAAGCCAGTAAAATTTTTGCCAAGAACATCATGGAAAAATATGGGATTCCCACGGCCCGGGGCAAGGCCTTCACCGACGTGGACAAGGCCCGGGATTACATCCGCCGCATGGGGGCTCCCCTGGTGGTCAAAGCCGACGGTCTGGCCGCTGGCAAGGGTGTGTTTGTGTGTACCAGTGAAGAAGAGGCCCTGAATGCCCTGGATGCCATGCTACAGGAGGGTATATTTGGCGATGCTGGTGCGCTGGTGGTGGTGGAGGAGTGTCTTGAAGGTGAAGAGGCCTCCTTTATTGCATTGACCGATGGAAAAACCGTGCTCCCCATGCCTACCTCCCAGGATCACAAACGGGTTTTTGACAACGATGAAGGCCCCAATACGGGCGGGATGGGGGCCTATTCTCCAGCCCCGGTGCTGGATTTCATGCTCCGGGATCGGGCCATGAAAGAGGTGATGATTCCTGCGGTGGAGGGCATGGCCGCTGAAGGGATTCCCTTTAAGGGGGTTCTCTATGCCGGACTCATGATTCATAAAGATCAAATCAAGGTGCTGGAATTTAATGTGCGCCTGGGTGATCCTGAAACCCAGCCCATTCTCATGCGTCTGAAAAGCGATCTGGTGCCCCTTATGGAAGCCTGCGTGGATGGTACGCTTCATAAATTTACCACGGACATTGATCCCAGAAGCACTATGTGTGTTGTCATGGCCGCCGGTGGATATCCCGGGGCCTATGAAAAGGGTGCCGTGATCACAGGTCTTAAGGATGCCGCAAGTCTTGAAGATACGGTGGTTTTTCATGCCGGAACCCGCCTGGATGGCGATGATGTAAAAGCTGTGGGGGGACGGGTTCTGGGTGTCACGGCCCTGGGAGACGGGGTAAAGGATGCCATGGATAAGGCCTATGCCGCCTGCGCAAAGATCTCCTGGAAAGACTGTTTTTATCGCAAGGATATTGGGGCCAAGGCCCTTGCGCGACTGTCTGTGCCCCCCAGGGTGGGGGTGATCATGGGCAGTGATTCTGATTTGCCGGTGATGGAGCAGACCCTGAAGATGCTTAAAAAATTTAACATTCCCTATGAGGTCACCGTGGCCTCGGCCCACAGAACCCCTGCCCGGGCCGAAGCCTTTGCCAGAACCGCCCGGGAAAAGGGCATGGGAGTTATCATTGCCGGTGCCGGCCATGCGGCCCATCTGGCCGGTGTTCTGGCGGCTCACACCACCCTGCCCGTTGTGGGGGTTCCCATTGATTCTTCGGCATTAAAGGGGATGGATTCTTTGCTGGCAACGGTTCAGATGCCCCCGGGTGTTCCTGTGGCCACCATGGCCCTTGGAAAATCAGGTGCCATGAATGCCGGGATTTTTGCGGCCCAGATCCTTGCTGTGTCTGATCCGATGCTGGCGGAAAAATTGGCAGATTATAAAAAAGAGATGGCAGATAAGGTCAATAAAAGGGCTGAGAATCTTGCCTGGTAAGGAATTTGATATTGAAAAGGCCGCCACTTTGATTAAAGAAGGGGGGATGGTGGTCTTTCCTGCCAAATGCCTTTATGGTCTGGCTGTGGATGCCTTTAATCCTGAGGCGGTGTCCCGGATTTTTAAGGTTAAACAGCGCCCGCCATCCAACCCCATTTTGGTACTGATTTTTGATGTGTCCTGGCTTGGGCAATTGGTGGCAAGGATTCCCCGTACTGCCCAGGCCATCATGGAACATTTCTGGCCCGGTGATGTAACCCTTGTGTTTGAGGCCGGACCAGATTTGCCAGGGGTGTTGACCGCTGCCACCGGCAAGATTGGTGTGCGGTTGCCCCAACATTCTGTTGCCCGGGCTCTGGTAAAGGCTGCTGGAATCCCAGTGACCGGTACCAGTGCCAATATTTCTGGTGAGAATGGGTGCCGCAGGGTCGATGAACTGGATTTCCGGGTGTTACAAGGCGTTGATATGGTGCTGGATGCAGGAACCTTAAAAGGGGGAAAAGGCTCCACAGTGGTGGATGTGACCCAGTTCCCGCCCAAGGTATTGCGCCATGGAGAAATTGGGGAATCTGAAATTTTGCAATGTGTGTCAGGAATTCATTGACAAAATATTTTTTTTGGCTTAAAAAGCAACACAAATTGGTTCCGGGTTCAAAATTCGGAATTTTTTGTTATGCTATATTTAAGTAAATACGCCGGAGTGGTGGAATTGGTAGACGCAGAGGACTCAAAATCCTCCGGGCTTTATGCCCTTGAGAGTTCAAGTCTCTCCTCCGGCACCATATAAATAAAGGCTTTCAGCGTTTTCGTTGGAAGCCTTTTTTGTTGGGAAAAAATAGAAGGTCAACACATAGCATGCACCAGAATTATAAGTTGACCTTTTGTTGACCCTTGTTATTGATTGTTTTTTTCTGAAATTATCAGACCGGGCAGGGAAGAAAGATCCTCTCCTCAGTCCCCCCTGGTGATCATCTCCACTCTGCCCGGTACCATCCACCACGTTTCCCATTCCCTGCTGTTCTACCATCACGCAATAATCCACACCTGTTTTTATAAACACCATTTTATCAGGGGATTCTTATGGCTGCTGGGTACATAGATACCTGGCAGGGAAAAGATGAGTCC
>JASFYZ010000012.1:0-7374 GCA_045046665.1 Desulfobacterium sp. | reverse complement strand
GCGCTGAAATGTTTTTTTTGAGTATTTGAAAAAGAAAGAGGGTTAGTTCTTTTCTTTATCGACCATTTTACCGGCTGAAATCCAAGGCATCATGCCGCGCAGGGTCTCGCCGACTTTTTCGATCTGGTGCTCGTCGTTGATGCGGCGGGTGGCTTTGAAGCTGGGTTGGCCAACGGCGTTTTCAAGCATGAAGTCGCGCACGAATTTGCCGTTCTGGATGTCCGTCAGCACGTCTTTCATGCGCTTCTTGGTTTCCTCGTAGGGCAGGATGCGCGGGCCGGAGACATATTCGCCGTATTCCGCTGTGTTGGAGATCGAGTAATTCATGTTGGCAATGCCGCCTTCATAAATCAGGTCAACAATCAGTTTAACTTCATGCAAACACTCAAAATACGCCATTTCAGGGGCATAACCACCTTCAACCAAGGTTTCAAAACCAGCGCGAATAAGTTCAACAACACCACCACAAAGAACAGCTTGTTCACCAAACAAGTCGGTTTCACACTCTTCTTTAAAGGTCGTTTCGATAACACCTGAACGCCCGCCACCATTTGCACAAGCATATGACAATGCGATGTCGTGGGCGTTGCCGGTTGCATCATTGCTGATCGCAATCAACGTTGGCACACCGCCACCCTTAAGGTATTCACCGCGCACGGTATGGCCGGGGCCTTTTGGCGCAATCATGATCACGTCAATAGTGTCGCGAGGCTCAATCAATTGAAAATGAACAGCCAAACCGTGAGCAAATGCAATTGCTGCACCGTCTTGAATGTGAGGCGCAATTTCGTCTGCGTAAATTTCAGGCTGAAGTTCATCAGGCGTCGCCATCATCATGACATCAGCCCAAGCAGCAGCTTCTGATACGGTTTTAACTTCAAAACCGGCAGCTTCAGCTTTTTTGATGTGGGGGTGAACACGCCTTTTTCACATGCACTTAGAAAATCGCTGTATGACATCCTGGGAGATGATGCCATTTCCACCAGTAATACCATTGATCTGCAAATCAACACCGATGGTTTTTTGTCAAGGTATTATCCCAAACTCCAGGGTTTGAATGATTCTCTTAACACTCCCGCAGGAGAGCGGGTGGAGCATGATACCACAAAGCTTACCTATCGTTATGTCGTGAAAAAAAACCTTCCCTTTGACTACGTAGAACTGCTTTTTTCTCACTATTCCCGCATGCCCATGGTGATACGGGTTTTCTTTGAAAAAGACCGGCTGGACGTTCTCTCCTCCCTTAAAAATAAGTATGGTGCCCCCAAAGAAATATCCTGGAAACAGAAACATGGTAAATCTTTGTGCTGGGAGAAAAATGGCGATATTTTGTTTTATTCCTATGTTCCCAATCAGTTTGGGATTCCCGAGTACCAGGTCACCATTTACTTTACCCGTCATCTTGAGGCTATGTTGGAAAGAGAGCAGGGGAAAAAGAATGAGCTTAAAACAGAGTCGGCTTCTTCCGGTAAAACCGTTTTTTGATCTTTAATGTTTCTGTCGGGGGCACTGTTGGCGGTACTTTAATGCTGTATTTTCTTATAACTGCCATGGACAATCGTATTGGGGATCCTGACCTGCCCACAACGAATATTGAAAATGGTATTATACCGCTTCCGAGGAGTGCCCTGACCGGAACGGAAACGTCGGGGGATATTTTTGCCCTTTGGTTTCCAATGTTCCGGTCAAGGCACTCCTCTGAGGCTCTGCTGTTGGTACTTTGATGCTGGCTTTTCTTATAAAATTAACTGTTTAAATCTGATTAGAAAAGGAGATGGAGCCCCGAATCCACAAGGGTGATCAACAACGCAGCTATCATTGTGGTCAAGCCGTCTTTTATTTCAAAATCATCAACCAGTTTATCCGTGATGAATAATAAAACTGCATTGATGACCAATTTAAACAGTCCAAAGGTAATAATCATAAAAGGAAGGGTCAGAAAAACCAGAAGCCATCCCACGAAAAAACTCACAAGGGAATAGATAATGGCCACCACAAGGGCGGTGAAAACGTTTTTCATGCGAATGCCGGGAAGAATATTGGCAACAATGAACACGGCGACAGTGAGAATGAGAAGATTCCAGATCATAGCAATTTACCTCCTGATTGATAGTTGATTTTGTTACTTTTTGTTTAGTGCTTACATTATGGGCTTAATCATAACGTCGGCTACCTTGTGGTACAATCTCAGTAGTAAAAAAATAAGCATTGTTATTACAGGTATTTGTGATAGAGAAAATCCTATTTCTCGTATAGATGGCCCATCTTATGCTCAACCCCTTTGAAGGGCTTGATCACAAGATCGGCCACCCGGCACTTGTGTGAGCTTATGGGCGCAAGTCTCTTATACCTGAACCCTGTTAACACGATTTTTGAACCATCTCAACAGCTTTTTTGATATCACACTGTGGCCTCCATTTTTCTACGTCCCGAGCATAAATAATTTTATATGAAAAAGAAGTCAAGAAGAACGGACCCCAAACAGATAATCCCCTGATTTACTATAGGTATGTAGATCAGGGGACTATTTTATGAATTCACCGGAGTGATCAGCCAGTGATCCAGATTTCATCCAGCTTCATGTACATGCTGGGATGTGCTTTGACATTTTGTACGCGTTTGCCAGCAATGGTCCAGACATTGATCCAAAAGGCATTGGCAATGGAGCCCCTTTCCTGCTGGATTTTTTCAAGCTTGCAGAAAATTTCCCGCCGTTTTTCAATGTCCAGTGTACCGTTGGCCTTTGTGAGCAGCTCTGTAAATTCTTTATCCACCCATCGGCTTTCGTTCCAGGGGGCGGGTTTGCCGTCCTTGTCTGCCACATAGCCAAGATTAAGCACCATGGTTCCCACAGGGCGATGGGCCCAGGTGGTGATACCCAGAGGCACTTCCGTCCATTTTTCCCAGTACTGGCTGTTGGGCATTACCTGGATATTGATGCGAAAACCCGCTGGCAGGGCATCCTGCTTCATGATTTCTGCGTAGCGGACGATCTCCTTCCAGCCGCTGCCCACTGCAAGGTTCACATCCAGACCGTTGGGATAACCGGCTTCGGCCAGCAGTTTTTTGGCCTTGGCAGGATCGTATTTGGGGGTATCAATGGGGCAATATTCCGGATGTTTGGGGCTGACATGCATGTCCTGGCCCAACATGCCTTGACCAAAGTAGGCAAGGGCAAGTATCTTTTCCCGGTTCTGGCACAGCTTCAGGGCCTGGCGGACCCGGTTGTCGGACCAGGGTTTCATGTCCACCCGCATGCGCATGACCCGGGTTTGATTGGTGGTGGAGGGGAAAATATTGACCCTGTCATCATTTTTCAATGCCTGGTAGGCTTCCGGGCCACTTAGATCACTAAAGTCAATCATGTCGATGTCACCGGACTGTATGGCGGCGATCATGGGGGACATTTCTGTGCCCATGTCCACAAACTCGATTTGATCCAGATAGGGAAGAAGTTCGCCATCTTCGGCTTTTTTCCAATAGTCATTTCGACGTTTCAGCAGGCAGCGTTCCCCTTCAATGTACTTGTCAATGACATAGGGTCCGGTGCCATGGGGTGCCTTGATGAAATCTCCCTCAAAGGTTCGGCTGTTAAGGATCATGGCCGGGTAATGGAAGAGATGTTCTGGAACGGCAATTTCTGCGGTTTTCAGGTGAAGGACTACCTGGTGGTCGGAGGTCTTTTCAATGCCGGTGTTGTCCAGATAGGGGCCGATCATCCCCATCATGGAAGATCCCACATCCTTGTTCAGCCACTGATTCATGGTAAAGACCACATCATCGGCGGTGAAGTCATCCCCATTGTTGAATTTAATGCCTTTTCTCAGGTTCAGTGTCCAGGTTTTCAAATCTGCACTGGCTTCCCAGTTTTCCAACAGGTAAGGGTGGGTTACATTGTCACCATCGGTGTAGGTGAGATATTCCGCCACCTGGCGTAACTGGTTGGTGGGGGAAATCCATGAAAATTGTGACGGATGGGTTACCTTGTGAACCGGAGCTGCAACTCGAAGTGATCCACCTCGTTTGATGGTATTTGCTGATGCTTTTCCCGGAAATGCAAGACCTGCCATCTGCCCTGCGGCAGTTGCGGACAGCCCCAGAAGGGTGGTGAATCGAATGAACTCACGCCGGGTCATTTTGCCTTTGTCAAGGTCACTTTTTAAATCTTTTACTGCGGGATGGACTTTCATTTTTTTCCTTTTTAAGGTGAATGGGCATATACTCAGTGATGCCATGCAAAATCAATGAATATCATGGCTATTATGGGCTAAAATTAGATTCTCATAAACCCGAAATATGACTATACCAAGGATGAAACTTCATATTTTTTTAACATTATTCCAGGAAAAAAGACAAGGTGTAATGATATATTAAAATTATTTTTTGATGTTTCTATGGAAAAATACATTTAAGCAAAATCTTTTTACCAAAAGAGTAAATCATTTCTGGTGGCAAATATTGCTTTCAGGCCCGGGTGTAATCTACTCAACTTTCGGTGTTGATTGCTTTGTGGTGTAGGCTTGAATTATTGCACTTTTCACCCTTTGAATAAGTGCTTTTTGATAAAAATCATGGAGCTTTATAAAAACCTCAGCCTCCAATAAAACAAGCCTTACCCCGTTGTTCAAAGCTTAAATCCGAAAGTTGTGTAATCTATTTTGTTTGTTCAACCCATTGATTGTTCCGTACTGGTGAAGTATAGATATAAGTTGACTTAAATAATTTAAAAATCACCCGGCTACTCGGGGGGGCGCTTACGTTGAACGTGACGGCCTTGTCCATTCAAAGGTGTGAAATGAAACGATCAGAATTTTTAAAAACAATTGAGATCCAGGGAAAAACGTTTCAATATTACGACATAACCCAACTTGAATCACAGGGAGTTGCTAACATCTCCAGGCTTCCTTTTTCCATTCGGGTTCTTGTGGAAAATTTATTGCGCAAAATGGATGACGATGTGGTGAAAGAGTCAGATCTTTTAAATATCTGCAACTGGCAGCCCACCTATGAAGCGCCTGTGGAGATTCCTCACCATCCGGCCCGGGTATTGATGCAGGATTTCACCGGTGTTCCTGCGGTGGTGGATCTTGCCGCCATGCGCGATGCGGTGAAAATCGCCGGGGGTGATCCGTCGGACATCAACCCCCAGATTCCTGTGGAGCTTATTGTGGACCATTCGGTACAGCTGGATTATCACGGCACCCAGAGTGCATTAACCCAGAATGTTGCCAAAGAATACGAACGTAATATTGAGCGATATGAGCTGTTGAAATGGGCACAGAAGAGCTTTGATAATTTTAAGGTGGTGCCACCCAATTCGGGTATCTGCCACCAGGTGAACCTGGAGTACCTTGCCCGGGTGATGATCCAGGAAAAGGGAGAAGATGGAACCCTTTTATATCCGGATTCCCTTGTGGGTACTGATTCTCACACCACCATGATCAACGGTATTGGGGTTATGGGCTGGGGCGTGGGAGGCATTGAGGCTGAAGCGGTGATGCTGGGACAGCCCTATGTTATGTCCATTCCCGAGGTGATCGGGGTAAAGCTTGTCAACGCCCTGCGCCCTGGTATTACTGCCACCGATTTGGTTCTCACCATCACCCAGAAGCTTCGGGCACTCAATGTGGTGGAAAAATTTGTGGAGTTTTTTGGACCGGGGATGAAGGCCCTGGGTGCCACAGATCGTGCCACCATTGCCAATATGAGCCCTGAATATGGAGCCACCATGGGCTTTTTCCCGGTGGATGAAAAAACCATTGAATATTTAAGGATGACCAACCGGGAGAAACAGGCAGACATCACCGAAGCCTGTGCCCGGGCCAATGGGTTGTTTTACACCGGCGATGAAAAAATTGAGTATTCCGATGTGGTAGAGGTGGATCTGGCAACGGTGGTGCCCTGTCTGGCCGGTCCGGCCCGTCCCCAGGATCTCATTGTCCTTGATGAGATCGAGGATGCCTTTAACACCATGTTAAGTTGTAACCATGAACGGGATACCCACATGGATCATATTTCCCAGTTTCTGGATGAGTCCGGTTGCGTAGCCAGCCGGGAAACCAGCTGTGAACCCTCGGGAAAGCGCCTGGTTACCGTGGACATGAATGGCCGGGACGTAAAACTGGGGGATGGCAGCATCGTCATTGCCGCCATTACCTCCTGCACCAACACCTCCAATCCCTCTGGGCTTATCGGGGCAGGACTTCTGGCCCGAAATGCGGTGAAAATGGGGTTGACCACCCCGGCCCATGTGAAAACCTCTCTGGCACCGGGATCAAAAGTGGTGCTGGATTACCTTGAGTCTGCCGGGTTGATGCCCTATTTTGAGGCGTTGGGATTTCATGTTGCCGGGTTTGGATGTACCACCTGCATCGGTAACAGTGGCCCCTTGGCCCCAGCCATTGAGCATGCCATACAAGATAATGATCTTACTGTGGCCTCTGTCCTGTCCGGTAACCGTAATTTTGAGGCAAGAATTCACCAGAGTATCAAAGGGAATTTTCTGGCATCCCCCATGCTGGTGGTCGCCTTTGCCATGGCTGGTCGCATTGATGTCAATCTGGTGAATCGCCCCATTGCCATGGACCCTAATGGAAATCCGGTTTATCTTGAAGATATCTGGCCCCAACAGGATGAGATTGATGCCCTTGTGCAAAAGCATGTGAAAGCCGAGCAGTTTGCTGCCCGGTATGCCACTATTTTTGAAGGGGATACATTCTGGCAAGATCTAAAAATCGCTGATTCCCTCACCTTTGACTGGAAACCAGACTCCACCTATATTAAAAATCCCCCTTATTTTGAAAATTTTTCTCCGGATCTTTCTCCATCACAGGACATTGTTGATGCAAGGGCTTTGCTTGTCATGGGTGATTCTGTTACCACGGATCATATTTCTCCGGCCGGTGCCATTCCGGAAAAATATCCCGCTGGGAAATATCTCATTGAACGACACGTTGCCAAAGAAAATTTTAACTCCTATGGGTCCCGTCGTGGCAACCATGAGGTGATGATGCGGGGAACCTTTGGCAATATCCGCATTAAAAATAGTCTGGTGACACCGGAAGAGGGTAGTTTTACCCGCAAATTCCCTGAAAATGAAAAGATGTTTATTTTTGATGCCGCTTTGCGGTATGAACAGGAAAAAACGCCGCTGGTGGTGCTGGGCGGTAAAGAATATGGTACGGGATCTTCCAGGGACTGGGCAGCCAAGGGCAGCAATCTTTTAGGTGTCAAGGCGGTCATTGCGCGTTCTTATGAGCGGATACATAGAAGTAATCTTGTGGGCATGGGGGTGCTTCCCCTGCAGTTCAAGGAAGGAGAGTCCTGGGAAACCCTTGGGCTGGACGGATCAGAAACCTTTTCTATCCAGGGTAT
>JASFYZ010000011.1:0-10108 GCA_045046665.1 Desulfobacterium sp. | reverse complement strand
CATTTCTGTTAATAATTTACTATTAGGGCGGTTCAGGAGAATCTGGGGAATCTGGGGAAAGGATTGTCAAGCACGGACCGGGTCATCCTTGATAATTCTTGCATGGTAAAAGGTTTCAATAAAAAGCCTTCCGCAACGTATTGTTTCACATTGTTAACCATGTCAATTTCATCACTTCCTGAACAGAGCAGGATGGGAATATTCTGCCGGATTCGTCTTATTTCAGCTATTAGATCATAGCCATCCATACCCGGCATACCAATGTCACTGATGACAAGATCAAATTTATCGGGTGTTAATTTAAAGGTTTTAAGGGCTTCAACTCCGGAAAGATAGGTGACAACGGTGTAACCAAACCGTTGAAGTAGAAGTTTTGCAACCATGGCAATGTCTTCATTATCATCCACAAACAATATGGTTTCCGTTCCGGTATTCTGCATAAGCCCTGCCCTCCTCAATAATTCCTCCAGCGTCACCGAAAATGCTATGTCCAACACTCCCACACATAGCTGAACTTTGATGTTAATGCAAATAATATTCCAAAGAACCTCAAAAAAATAATTTTTATAAAAGAAAGTTAAAACCAATCACACATATGCCTGTAAATCAAGGTCATCACACAGATATTGTGTGCTGGCTTTAATTTGTCAAATCCCATTTGCAGCATTTAAAATTTTGATCGCTAATCCTTGATCAGCGGAATCAAGACCCATTGCACAATATCATCAACAGTTTTTTTTGAAATATACGTTTCTTTCGCTAACAACTAAAAATTTCAGCAAAATTAGCTGCCTACAATTATAGGCAGCTTGCACATATTTATGTGCAACTCCTCTAAATCCAGGGACCCCGGATTCAATTTCAGTTACATCGGTTTGATCTCCCAGAATGTGCACACTGCACTGTGCGTTGCCCCTCCAGACTCTTCTTGGGACATACTTAAAAAAACCCTTTATTATCAGGACGATACATAAAAAAATAATAATTTTTTCATGTGGTATATGCCTTGCAATTACTTAAATACCAGACAACATGATTACAGAAAAAATAAAACCTGAATAAAGGAGGCAACAATGAAAAAAATCATGGTTCAATTATTTGTTATCGGCGTTTTGATTGCTACCTGTGCGGCACCTGTTCTTGCATTAGGCGGTGGCGGACCCTGATCATCTGCGCGTAAAAAAATACAAACGCGATCACAACACCTCATAAAAAGGTGGATTGCCAGGGGGGCCGATAATTTATCGGTTCCCTCGGTCATCACCCTCTCCCCTCCAGACTTCCAGTCTCCCCTCCCTTCTTTAAACTCGATTCCATTCATATTTTCACTTCGCAAACCCATTGACGACATAAAAGCAATGCGGCCTATTGCATTGTCCAAAAGTATGTGGTAACGTCACGCCTTAATATTAGTAGGGTGTTGAGAGCTCTGAAAATGCAGATTGACAGCCACTTGATGCTCAGTTGGAGAAGGAATGATCCCCACACGCCTGTTATCTTTTTTGTTATTTTTTTTAATTATGGTATGCCTTTTGGTAACCGGTGCCTGCAACAAGACGGAAGAGAATAATTCTGAAGAAAAAAGCCCAAAAGCAGCGGTAAAAATAGAACCCACTGTGAAAAAAACCGGGGGGATATACCGAATACCCCTTAGAAGTAACCCAGCCACACTGGACCCTGCCAAGGTACGGGACTTGTATGGGGGAAGCCTTGTCTACCAACTGTATGACGGTCTGGTGCGATTTGATCGATATCTGTCGGTGATGCCAGCCCTGGCAAAAACCTGGCGGGTGGAAGACAACGGCAAGGTGTACCGATTTTTCCTCCAACCCCATGCTATTTTCCACGATGGGACGCCGATAAGAGTTGATGATGTTATTTTTTCCCTGAGCCGGTTGTTGCGGGTGGAAAATGCCCAAGCCATACTGCCCCACCTGCTTAAGATTGAGGGAGCCCAGGCCTACAAAGCCCATACGGCTGAAACCGTTACCGGGCTGGAGGCTGTGGATGACCACACCCTTGTGGTACGCCTCACCGCTCCCCATATACCCTTTCTCACGGCCCTGGGTATATGTTACGCAAAAATAATCCCCCGGGGGGCAGCAACCCGCCTGGGTCAGGACTTTGGTAAAACACCGGTGGGAAGCGGTCCCTTTCGTTTTGTTTCATGGAACGCCGATGCCATGATACAGCTTGAACGGTTTCCCGACTATTATGGGGATACGGCTCTGGTGGATGAAATCCAATATAAAATTTATCCAGGCGGCAAAGACGAAGAAATACTGACCGATTTTCAATCCAACGACCTTGATGAAATGCCGGTATTCGGCAACGTTCGTCAATCCCTGCCCCCTGCAGAGAATCTGCAATGGGTCCATCGTTCCTCCCTGAGTCTGTTTTTTTACGGCATGAATACCAACCATCCCCATCTTAAAAATAAAAAATTGAGAAAGGCCCTGGCCCTGGCCATTGATCGCCAGGCCATTGTCAAAGAGATCTACAACGGCCAGTATGATATGGCCACAACCATTCTCCCCCCCGGCATGCCGGGCTACACACCAGACAATCAGATGAAAGCCAATAATATGGCCATGGCGCAAACCCTTGTAAAACAAATAAGAAAAGCCCTTCCCCACCCATTGCCAGCCCTGGAAATTGTTTCCGCCACTCAATCACCGTCATCCATGGCAGAGTTGGCCCTTGTCCAGAAAACCTGGGGTAAGTTGGGCATCCACTTAAACATAAAATATATAACGGACTGGACTGAATTTGAGAATTACCTCAACTCCGATGCCGTTCAGATCTACCGGTATGCCTGGTTTGCCGACATGCCGGAGCCGGACAATTTTTTATACGCCCTGTTCGGATCAGATTCACCGGTGAATTTCATGCGGTATAACTGTGCCAGGGTGGATGAGATGTTTACCACGGCCCGGCAAACCGTTGGTGCCGTTGAACGATCCACCATATACAGAGGCATCGAATCCATACTTCTTGAATCCTTTCCCCTGATTCCCCTCTTTTATATGAGCGTTGACCGGGTATACCAACCCCAGGTTAAAGGCATCACGGTCAGCGCTCTGGGAGCACACACCATGACCTTGAATAACATCTGGCTGAATCCACCGAACTGAACCTGAAAACATGCGGCTGTGAAAAGCACATTAACTCCATGCCCATACTGGACCGCTGGGAGACTGGGCCATGGAGTGTTAAAGGGACCCCATTGTCATGCCCGACCCCAAAATCAAAAAAAAGCCCTTGTTCATCCCCCTCAAATATCGTTTTATTCTCATGATAACCCTGATGCTGATCCTGTTGTTGGGCACTTTGAGTCTGGTCCTGGGTTTCCTCCAAAGCCGTACGATTCGAACCCGTATCAAGGCCCAGGGACTCTTCATTGCCCAAAACCTTGCCACAACTTCCAGGGATGATCTGATGACCTACAACTTCATTGCCCTGGAAAAGGCGGCCAACCAGGCGGCGGAGCATCCCGATGTGATTTACGTGGTTATCCATGACAAGGAGGGCCAGGTCGCCGGATTCAGCGGCAGGCCAGATCTTAAGAACCGTACCCTTACGGATGAATCAAGCCAAATTGCCGTGGCGGTCACGAGCCCCCAGACCCACGAGGGCGTGTCCGAACTGGACACTGTTCCGGTAATGAACATAATTTTTCCCGTATTTCTAAAGGATACGAAGATGCGATGGGGCACCATCCGGGTTCAGCTCTCACTGGCACCCATGAACCAGCAGATACGCCAGACACGGGGAACCATTCTGGGGCTGGGATTCATCGCCCTGATTGTGGGTGTTTTCTTTGCCAACCTGGCCGCGGGAAGAATCACCGGTCCTTTGAGTAAATTGGTGGAAATTACGGTGGGAGCTTCCCAGGGAGATCTAAAACAGGATATCCATGTCCAGACCGGTGATGAAATCGAAATTCTGGCATCTAATTTTTCCACCATGATCAAGGAGATCATGACCCACAAGCAGGCCCTGGAACAACGGCTGGAGGAGATACGACAACTCCAGCAATATTCGGAAAAAGTGCTGGAGACAATGGCGGATGGCCTCTTATCTGTAACCAAAGAACGAAACGTAAAACAGTTGAATCCGGCGGCCCGGGAAATATTAGGCATTTCCGGGGATATGGACACCCGGGATCGTGACATTTCCCAAGTGCTGAATCAGAACCCGGAAATCCATGAAGTCATGGTGAAAATTCTTGAAGATCCCGCCACAAACAGTCAACAGGAAATAAATATTTCAAGTAATGGTTCTCCCCGGGTGATTCTCATGGGGTTTGGTGTTCTGGAGGCACAAAATAATGGCAGCATGGAGGTGATTTTCAATCTCCATGATATCACCGAATTTAAGCACCTGGAATCACGTATGCGCCAGTCCCAACGGCTGGCAGATATCGGTATTATCGCAGCCGGTCTTGCCCACGAAATCAGAAATCCCCTGTCCGCCATCAAAACATTTTCCGGGCTGCTGCCACAAAAAGTTAATAAACCGGGATTCCTTGAAAAATTTCAACGCACGGTCCCCCGGGAAATCAACCGGCTTAATGGGTTGGTGGAGGAGCTGCTGGAACTGGCCAGAACCCCGAATTATAATTTTACCATGCTCAATGTTACCCGGCTTCTGGACGATATACTGGATCTGGTTGGGATGGATCTTGATGCCTCGGGCATAAACTATGTCCGTAATTTTGAATCGAACCTGGGAGAGATCCGGGCCGATGGCGACCAGTTGGCCAAGGTGTTCCATAATCTGATTCGCAACGCGGCCCAGGTCATGCCCGACGGCGGTACATTAACCGTGGCGGCTTTAAGAAAAAATGACCAGGTTACCATTGCCATCCAGGATACAGGCCCCGGCATGGCCCCGGAAACCCTCAACACCATTTTTACCCCATTCTTTACCACCAAACACAAAGGCACCGGCCTGGGGCTGGCCATCACCCAGAAAGTTATCACCGAGCACGGCGGCGAAATAAAGGCCACCAGCATCCAGGATCAGGGAAGTTGTTTTACCATGACATTCCCCACAGACTCATGTTGATGCTTACGGCCTCCTTTCATTACTCTTGAGATCCATGGACTTCATCTTCTGGATAAGTGTATTCCGGTGAATGCCCAACTGCTCGGCGGTGCGGGTCTGATTCCACTGGTTATTCTGGAGGGCCTTGAGGATGTATACCCGTTCAAAGGCCGTCCGGGCTTCGATCAACCCCCTGCCCGCTGCCAGAGACGATTTTGCTCCAGAAATGGAGTCATCGTTGAACAGAATCTCAAGGGGCAGGTCCTTAACGCCAATACTCTGATGATCGAGGCTCAAAACCACCATTCGTTCCAAAAGGTTTTCCAGTTCCCGAACATTCCCCGGCCAGGGATACGCATCCAGAACCGCCATGGCCGATGGGGTGATCCCGGTTATATTTCGATTCATACGTTGGTTAAATTTGTTTAAAAAAAATTCAGCCAGGAGGGGAACATCTCCCTTTCGCTGTCTCAGGGGGGGTAATTCCACCGGAACCACGTTAAGCCTGAAAAAAAGATCCTCCCGAAAGCTGCCATCTCTTACCATGTCATAAAGATGGACGTTGGTGGCTGCAATCACCCGGACATCCACCTTGACGATCCGATTGCTCCCCACCCGGGTGAACTCCCGCTCCTGGAGCACCCGGAGCAGTTTTGCCTGGAATTCAGGTTCCAGGCAGGAGATTTCATCCAGAAAAATCGTTCCCTGATGGGCAAACTCAAACTTCCCCCGGGACTGTTTGTGGGCACCGGTAAATGCGCCTTTTTCGTACCCGAACAGTTCTGACTCCATGAGTTCCCGGGGCATGGCAGCACAGTTAATGGCAACAAAGGGTCTTTGTGCCCGTGCACTTTTGTTATGAACCGTCCGGGCCACAAGCTCCTTTCCCGTACCGCTTTCTCCGGTGATAAGCACACTGCTGGATGCCTGGGCGACCTTGCCAATAATATCAAAAATAGTGGCCATGGCGCTGGACCGACTCACAATATTGGCGGGATTGTCCCCTTTTTCAGCCTGGGAACGGTGATAATGGACTTCCCGGTGCAGGGACCGGGTCTCAAGCACTTTTTCCAGCCGATTGAGAATCACTTCATGGTCAAAGGGTTTGGTAATATAATCATAGGCACCGTGGCGTATGGATTCGGTGGCTTGCTCGGCCTTGTCAATACCTGAAATCATGATCACATCAAGATCCTTTTCAACGGCCTTGATCCGTTTCAACGTTTCAATACCGTCCATCCCGGGCATGGTGATGTCCAGAAAAACCAGGTCAAATACCTGGCAACTGACCTGCTCAATTGCATCAGTGCCACTGTCAACACAAACCACCCCATAACTATCCTCAAGAATTTCCTCCAGAGAATCCAGAATGGCCTGATCATCGTCCACCACCAGAATGGTTGCCTGTTTCACCGTTTCTTGTGTCACCATAAACTCTCTTGATACCTGTTCTGCCTGATTTTACATTGATCTGTTAACAAGGATGCCGCTGGATTCCCCTGCTCACCCCACCACCAAAGAGTTCAACCCAATTCTTCATTCTTGAACTCAGGGGCATTTGCAGCGGATCATGGTCGCATCCCCAGCCTGCAGCCGGAAAGCCTTGCACCGCCACTACCAGTGGTATTGCCACGGATTTAAGAAAACAAGACAGAGGATAGACTCGCCGAAAAGTCTCTAACCATATTCGCCCAACCGCATGGTGTCAATGCTAAAACGAAGGTATGGCCGCATGCCCATCAATTCTAAGCGAGACGGTATTGGCTTGATTCACTCTTCGATGAAATCGATGTTACAAACTTCAAAAATCCCCCTGGAATAAGGGTCCTGCCGGAAAAGAATACCCGGAATAGCCTTTGCAAGGCTATTTTAAAAAACAAACGATGGATTCAGGCCAGGAAAAACCGTTGACAAAAAAATCTCAATTGATTATTGAGTACAAAAAAATGTCTCTCAGAAGAGGACAATTTAAAGAACAAAAAGACGAAGGGGATAGAAAAACACTTCGTCTGGAGTAAAATAGAAGCAACATTAAGCCACGAAGGCAAATAGCAGAGAAATATCTGCTGTGCCTTTGTGGCTTTTTTTTTGGTAAAGGGAGATAAACAGCGGATGGAAGATGATATCAGCCCGGACAACACCATGGATACAGGCAGGCTCTGGGAATCGCAGATTAAGGCCTGGGAAGACCCTAAAATTCTGGATCACCTTGAACCACCCTATAATCTGGTGGTGGCCTCCCTGTCCCTGGGCATGCCAGACATAAAAACGGCCATAAAAAAAATGGAGGCGGTGGCATGCGGTGATATTATCCTTTATTGGCATGCTGGAACCCCGGGCTGGGAAAAAATGCCCCGGGCGCTGTGGCCCACCCTTTTTAAAACCCGTTACCATGGGGGACCTAAAAGTGATCTCCTTTTCCGGGTACTCTACGAAATGAGTATTTATCCCCGTGTGGATCTCCTGGAGTGTCAGTTTGAAGAACAGTTTCCTTCCATTGATGCGGCGGTGAACAGTTATGCTGAAAAGCTTCGTGTAACGGACAGCGCATTATTTCCATTGATTGAAGCATATTTGAAAAAAGTTCTGGTCCATAAAAACGATGAGTGGGTGTACTCCATTGACCATGTCGTCATGAAATTCCAATGGCAGGCAGGCAAACGTTGTGCATAAAAGAAAAAGAGAAGGACAGCCCTTCCCGGCCAAGGTCATGGCTGCCCTTCCCGGTGACGGCAGATGTTTCCACCGAAATTTTACTTTATCAGGGATAAAGTTTGAAATCAAGCGGTGGGATCATCAGCAATTATAACTTTGGCTCAAAATATGAGACGGTTCATGAATAACCCTGAACCCCCAAAATCAGAATTGCTGGTGGAGCATCTGCCTTTCAACAGAGTAAAAGCAAAAGGAGAAAAGATGAAAGTGTTGAAAGGATTTATGTTAAGTATAATTGCAGTATCCATGATGGCTTTTTGGTGCAGTGCCCAGGAGCTACCAAAGGTTCTGGATACCCTGGTGGTCACCGCCACCAAATACGAAACCCCCCTAAAAGAAATTCCCGCATCGGTGACGGTGATCCGTGCGGATGATATTGCCCGGCAGCATCTTCCCAATGGAGATGTGGGGGATATTTTACGATCCGTTGTCGGTATTACCAGCCGAAGGGCCTATGCCCCCTTTCCCACCTACCCCAACATCCGGGGTATGGGCAGCAATGCCACGGTGACCCTGGTCAACGGAATACCCACCAACTGGGAGATTACCCAGGCCATCCCCACGGAGAATATTGAGCGCATTGAAATCCTTCGGGGGCCAGCCTCGGCCCTGTACGGTGCCAATGCCACCGGGGGCGTGATCAATATCATTCTTAAAAAAGGCCAAAAGACCCAGGAATCCCGCCTGGGAGCCTCCTATGGACGATTTGACACCTTTGGGTTCCATGGAGAAACCCGGGGAGCAGGGGAAAAATTCAACTATGCCCTGGCAGCTTCCCATGAAAAATCCGATGGTGCCAATGTGGTGAAAAACAACCTCAATCCCAGCATCACCATGATAGACACCTGCGATTACACCAAGGAAAAATTTTCCATTAACACCGGGTATGATCTCACCGAAGAGAGTGAAATTTCTTTTTTCTATAATTTTCTCCATGATGAATATACCCGGGGACGTCCCCATGTGGGAGGAGACTGGGACAGGCATTTTGCCGGGTTGAACTTTTCACAAGACCTGGGAGATCGTTTTTTATTTACGGCCTATGCAGGCTTCCGGTACGATGATCTTCTTCATCTCTATGACAAGGGAGGCTCCAATTACGATCCCAATAAAAAACGGTACACCGATTATTATGAAACCCCCGCAGAAATAAGGATCACCGCAGATGCAGGCGGCAACCATGTGTTAACCACCGGATTCTCATTTAATGAAACCAGCACCGATCAGGAGTATCAAGATTGGTTAACAACTGATGTGATCCAGAAGAATGAATATAAGGTCAGAACCCTTGCCGGATATGTTCAGGATGTGTGGAAGCCCATTGCCCCCCTTACCATCCATGCCGGTGTACGCTACGATCACTGGAAAAATTTTGACAATGTTTTCAGTAATTATGTTAATCCCAATCTGGAAGATCGGACGGACAGCCAGTGGAGTCCCAAGGTGGGCATGCGGTATCAATTCACCGACCAGACGTCCGGGTGGGTCAACTATGGCACAGGCTTTACTCCCCCCACATCTGCCCAGCTCTACGATGACAGAACCTCCGGTGGTAATCCCAGAGAACCCAACCCGGACCTGGAACCTGAAAAAACCCAATCCTGGGAAATCGGACTGGAAAAATGGATGGGAAGAGCCGTGCAGGCAAACATCACAGGATATTATAATATCACCGACGATAAAATTTTATCCTGGTTCAATGACAGCAATGTGTGGGTGAACAAAAACATCGGAGAGACCCAATCCTATGGTACAGAACTGGCTCTGGCCTTTTACCTGTCAGACAATTGGACGGTTAACGCCAATTACACCTATACCCACGCCACCATCAAGGAAAATCCCTCAGCGCCTGCAAAAGAGGATAATTACCTGCCCTTCACCCCCAGAAACAAGGCCAATCTCGGCATTACCTATGCACGCGCTGAAAATTTTTCCATTAACGTCATGGGACGCTACCTGGGAGAACAGTTTGTCAGCGACACCAACGCCAGGGTCAATACCAACGGAGAGAGCCTTGTCATGGACGAGTCCTTTGTCTGCGATGTAAAAGTAATCAAGCATTTAAGACCCAGCATAAAAGGCATTAAAGGCGTTGATCTGTCCATGAGCGTGGACAATTTGTTTGGGGAGGATTACAGAACCTATTACATGTATGAAGATCCTGGAACGGTGCTCACCGCCCAGGTGGATTTTATTTTCTAACCCGACGATTAAGTTTTTTTATAACGGGCATGTCCTGCAGGACAGAACGAATATTGAAAATAATATCATGCCGCCCCCCCGACGGGCAATGGGCCCGGCCCGGAACCGTAGACGGCCCAATTGGCCGGTTCCTATTGCCCCT
>JASFYZ010000010.1:0-6526 GCA_045046665.1 Desulfobacterium sp. | reverse complement strand
CAAAGAACCTCAATTCCTGGAATCTTTTGCCAGAATTCTGGACGAATATTTTCAGTCCGCCCTGGGAAAGAGTGATGCGGCAGCGACCATGACCTTCCAGGGAAACCCCGTAGCCCTGGTGGCATTGGGCGGCTATGGCCGCCAGGAACAATGCGTTCATTCCGACGTGGATCTGCTACTCTTATTTGAAAAAAAAGTCCCCCGGGAAACAGAGCAACTGGTCAAGGACATCCTGTATCCCCTGTGGGACATCCGCCTTGAAACCGGGTATGCCGTCAGAACTATTAAAGAGTGCCTGGGTATGGCATGGGATCAATTTGACGTCCTCACCACCATGTTGGATGCCCGGTTCATCTGCGGCGCATCCCCCATTTTTTTGATGCTGCGGGAACAATTCAGAAAAAAACTGTCATCCCGGCACCAGGGGAGGAGTCTGACCCGCCTGGTTGAAAACGGCAGCCAGCGTCACCAGGATTTTGGTGACTCCACCTACCTCATTGAACCCAATTTAAAATCCGGCCATGGGGGGTTACGTGATTATCACACCCTGTTGTGGTATGCCCGTATCAAGGAAGACATACGCTGTAGAAGGGATCTGGAGCGCAACGGTTTTTTATCCCACGAAGAGTACGAAACCCTTGAGGAGGCATTGGCCTTCATCTGGAATATCAGAAATCGACTCCACTACATCACCGGCAGAAAATGTGATCAGCTCCATTTTGAACACCAGGTGGAGGTGGCAAAATTATTGGGGTTTAAGGGCAAGCACCGTCACCAGGGAGTGGAGAGCTTCATGGGGGAACTCCATGCAAAAATGGATTTCCTGAAACAAACCAACCAGCGGGTCACAGAAACCATTTTGTTAGATAAGCGGGGAAAACGCTTTTCTTTTCCAGCCAGACCCACCTCCACTCCGGGCATCCAGCTCCAACGGCGACGGCTGGAATTTTCTTCCATCGAGAAGATTCCCCAAAACCCTTCCCTGCTACTAAAGATTTTCGTGGAAAGCGGCAGATCCAGGACTCCCCTTTCCATCGAATCCAGAAGAATCGTGGGAGAATTTGTCCACTTGGTGGATGATAAATTTCGCAGAAACCCGGCCCATGTGAAAGATTTTGAAAAAACCCTGGCCGCTTCCTTCTGGGAATTCAATGTCCTCAACGTCATGCTGGCCACCGGACTTCTGGTTAAATTCATCCCTGAATTTTCCAGGCTTGTCCACAAAATTCAATACAATCAATACCACCTCTTTCCTGTGGATAAACACTCCATACGATGTGTCCAGGAAATCAACAGCCTTAAAAAAATAAAAAAAAATAATCCCCGGAGTATTTTTTACAACACCATTTATAAAGAGGTCCGGAATCGAAGGAATCTGTTGATGGCAGCCCTTCTCCATGACATCGGTAAAGGGGACCCGGCCAGCGAACATTCCCGCAAGGGTTCAGAAATCACCGGAAAAATTCTCAAACGCTTTGGATACTCCCAGGCAGATATAGAAGAGATTTGTTTTCTCATTGGGCACCATCTCTTCCTCATCAAAATCGCCACCCGTCGGGATATCAGCGATGAGGAAACCGTTATTCTATGCGCCAATAAAATAAACGGAGTGGGACGATTAAGAATGCTTTATCTTCTCACCGTGGCCGATTCCCGGGCCACCGGTCCCAAAGCCTGGAATGAATGGACGGAAAACCTACTTAAGGAGCTTTTCCTGAAAATAATGGGAATTTTAAAAAAGGGGGAACTTGCCTCCCGTAGAGCCGCCAAAACCATTCAAAAGAAAAAAGTAGATGTCACGGCCCTTAAAAAACCGTCATGGGATGAAAACACCCTGGCCCGGGCACTGGACTCCATGGCCCATCGCTATCTGCTCTATGTTTCCCCGGAAGAAATCATTGAACACCTTGACCTGCATAAAAAACTCGGTGATAATGACTTTTTGTGGAAAATAAAAAAGGCAGAGAATGCCGACATCCGAACCATTACCATCTGCGGGAAAGATACCCCGGGATTTTTCTTTAAACTTGCTGGTGTGTTCTTTCTTAATGGTTTGAACATTGTGGGCTCCCAGGCATACGCCTGGGGAAACAACACTGCCCTGGACATCTTTAAGGTCATCCCCCCCCGGGACCGGCTCTTTGAAACAGAAAAATGGGAAAAAACAGAAAAAGATCTGCATCTTGCCATTGCAGATGATTGTTTCCTCAATCGATTAAAAAAGAAACTGCCTGAAACACTGACACCTTCATCGGGCCAGGCCCCCATCCCCAATCGGGTTAAAATTGACAACGAAACTTCCAGTTTTTTCACCATTATTGAAGTCTTTACCTATGATTTTCCCGGCCTTCTTTTTGCCATCACCCATGCCCTGTTTCTCCAAGGCCTGGACGTGAGAATTGCCATGGCAGCCACCAAGGTGGATCAGGTGGTGGATGTTTTTTATGTCACAACCCTTCATGACGAGAAACTCATAGAGCCCCATGGCATTGACTCCACAAAACAAGCCATCCTCAACGCACTTCCAGAGCTTATCCTTGAAAAGAAGCCCAGCTGACCCCACCCGGACACAGCTATACAGGCGTGGCTATCACTCAACTTTCTGATGGATAAATCCGGGAGGGGGCAAGCGGGCAGGATTGCACCACAACAAACAATTAAAATGCGGGTGATAGCGTGCGGGGTTTTGATGCCTATTAAGCCACAAACCCAGTACCCAGTGACCGCTTCTTACAAAGGAGATCACAATGAAAAAAATCGAAGCGATTATCAAACCCTTTAAACTGGATGATGTAAAAGAGTCCCTGAACGAAATCGGTATCCAGGGGATGACCATCTCCGAAGTAAAAGGCTATGGCCGCCAGAAAGGCCACAAAGAGATTTACCGAGGGGCTGAATATGTGGTGGATTTTGTACCCAAAATTAAAATTGAAATTCTGGTTGATAAAGAACGGGTGGAAGAGGTGATTGACAGCATCTGCAAAGCCGCCAACACAGGCAAAATCGGTGATGGTAAAATTTTTGTACTTCCCGTTGATCAAGTGATCCGGGTCAGAACAGGTGAAAGGGGCAGTCAGGCACTGTAAACCGTAGCCCTATTAAGTACCCACACATATGTTTTTCAGTATTCTATGAGCAGATACCATTTACATGCTTGAATTTTATCCCGAAAAACATTTACTCGGGTACTTACCACCACAAATGATAAGCCCAGCAGGCATTAAAAACTTTCTGGACAAATGTTTATTTGGATTTGACCACACCACTGAGCACCTTGTCAAAAAAGTTTGATGTTGTGATCAATCCATTTATTTCAAGGAAACAAAAAAAATGACACCAGAACAAATCATTTCAAAAATCAAAGAAGAAAAGATCAGGGTCATTGATCTCCGTTACATGGATTTTCCGGGTACCTGGCAGCATTTTACTGTGCCAGCATGCGAAGTAACCGAAGCCTCCTTTGAGGACGGATTTGGTTTTGACGGCTCCAGCATGCGGGCATGGCAGAATATTGACAACAGCGACATGGTGGTGGTACCAGACCCTGACACGGCCAAGATGGACCCTTTTTTTGAAGAGCCCACCCTGGTACTCCTGGGGGACATAAAGGACCCCATCACCGGAGAGCCCTACAGCCGGGACCCCCGTTACATTGCCCGGAAGACCGAACAATACATTAAAAGCACGGGTATTGGCGACACCATTTTTGTGGGGCCGGAACCGGAATTTTTTATTTTCAATAACATCCGATTTGCCTCGGAAAACAATGCCGCCTTCTATGAAATTGATTCAGATGAAGGCATCTGGAATTCAGGCAGGGAAGAATTGCCCAACACCGGGTATAAAATTCGCCATAAACAGGGGTACTTTCCCCTGCCCCCTGCGGATAAATACCAGGACATGAGAACAGAAATGATGCTCACCCTGGAAGATATGGGCATAGAGATAGAATGCCAGCACCACGAGGTGGCCACGGGGGGGCAATCAGAAATTGACCTGAAATATAGTACGCTCCTTCACATGGGAGATACCCTTGCCTGGTTTAAATATGTGCTGAAAAACGTTGCGGCAAAATACGATCACACCGTGACCTTCATGCCCAAACCCCTTTATGAAGACAATGGCACCGGCATGCACACCCATCTGAGCATCTGGAAGGAGGGGAAACCCATGTTTGCCGGGAACAAATACGCCGGAGTTTCCCAAGAAGCGCTGTGGGCCATCGGCGGCATCATCAAACATTGCAAGGCCCTTTGTGCCATCACCAACCCCACCACCAATTCTTACAAACGACTGGTGCCGGGCTTTGAAGCCCCCATTAATCTGGCTTACTCCAGCCGGAACCGCAGTGCCTCCATCCGGATACCCATGTACTCCAGTGCACCTGGGGCCAAACGCATTGAATTCAGGACACCAGATCCCTCATGCAATGGATATCTTGCTTTTTCCGCCATGGCCATGGCCATGGTGGATGGTATTCAAAACAAAATTGATCCCGGGGACCCCATGGACAAAAACATCTACGACCTGCCCCCGGAGGAGCTGGCAGAAATGGCATCGGCCCCGGCCTCCCTGGAAGAGGCATTGGATGCCCTGGAGACAGACCATGATTTTCTCCTCAAGGGGGATGTTTTCACCAAAGATGTCATTGAAAAATGGATAAGCTATAAACGGGAACATGAAGTGCTACCGGTGAAAAGCCGGCCCCATCCCCATGAATTTTTCCTTTATTATGATATTTAGGACCGCAAATTTTATAATTTGAACGAGATAGCTTGCTTTTTGGCCCAGCTACTGCGTTGCATCAAAGGCTGAATAGTCACCGTTTGACCGAAATCTTAGGAAGTTCACAAATAATAATCGGCATATTTCATTCACTGGTTTACACTTTTTCAAAACATTTTTTACAGACCACACTGACATCTCCATGCAAGGACATGACAGTGTGGTCTGGACAAAGATATGGGGTGCACTTATCTCCATAAGGACTTTCTCCCATGGCCTCCCCTGAAAAAAAATTTCAAACCCAGCATGTTCTCCTCCTCTCTTTCTCCCATTTTATCCATGACATTTACACAAGTTTCCTTGCTCCGGTTTTACCCATCATCATTGAAAAATTTTCCATCACCCTGTACCAGGCGGGATTACTATCCACCATCATGCAGCTCCCTGCGCTGTTAAATCCATTTATCGGAGCACTGGCCGATCGCAAAGGGCTTGCCAGATGGGCCATTATTCTGGCCCCCAGCATGACAGCCATCCCTATGTGCCTCATCGGCATGGCAACAAACTACTGGATGCTGATGGTCATATTCTTTATTTCAGGTATCAGTGTGGCCATTTACCACGTCCCGGCCCCCGGGGTCATTGCCCATGTATCAGGGAACAAAAAGGGACGGGGCATGAGTTTTTACATGACCGGTGGTGAAGCTGCAAGAATGGCAGGCCCCATCATTGCCGTAGCCGTGGTCTCCATGGGAGGACTTGCCGGATTTTATCCCATGATGATTTTTGCCCTGGCCACATCGGTGATGCTCTATATCAAACTTGCCCCCCTGGACATGGAATCCAACAGCTCTCCTCAAAAGATTTCCCTGTTTGCCACCACAAAAGAGATCCGCCATGTACTCACCCCCCTTGCCGGGATACTCACGGCCAGGGCCTTCATGCATTCGGCCATGGGTGTTTTTCTCCCGGTGTTTATTGAGCGCCAGACAGGTAACCTGTGGCTTGCTGGAAGTGCCCTTGCCCTTTACGAAGCCTTTGGGGTGGCCGGGGTATTAAGTGCCGGGATTTTAAGTGATACCATGGGAAGAAAGAAAATTCTTTGTGCCGCAGTGATGCTGGCACCGGTTACGCTGTTTTTGTTCATCATTACCAGCGGAGTACTTAAGGGAATCATGCTCTGCCTCACCGGTTTTTGCGTCCTCTCCACCACGCCGGTCATGCTGGCCATTATCCAGGAACAGGCAAAGGGAAGCCCTTCTGCTGCCAATGGCCTCTTTATGATGATCTCCTTTATCACCCGATCCATTGCCATTGTGGTGGTGGGTGGCATTGCAGATCTCATCGGACTTGAAAAAATGTATTTAGTTTGTGCGGTGATTGGACTCATGGGCCTGCCCTTTGTTTTTAAACTCAAGGAGTCTCCGAACAGATAGCTTTACTTTGTCAGGTGCCCAAATTTATCTAACAATTCTTGAAGTTTTACAGTAAAAACTCCCCAAAAGGCACTGGAAGAGTCATTAATTAGAATTGCTGCTGGGTTACAGTAAAATTTATGCAATCATGGATAAGGGAGTCAGCCTATCTTTGATATACCAGTTATAAAAGTATTCATGTCACCAATCCTGGGATGGTTGGGATATAAGCGGTATTTTGAAATCGGCCAACTCCCTAAGTTAACAAAGTAGGAATAGATATTACCGGGATTGATCATAAGCTGGGCCACTATGCGGATACCGAATCTATGCCATGCTCAATTATCTATAATTACTGACTTTATTCTTAGACTCAAAGAAATCGG
>JASFYZ010000009.1:0-5655 GCA_045046665.1 Desulfobacterium sp. | reverse complement strand
CATTGAAATAATTGATTTTATTGTGTTGGTCTTTGTGTCTAAGTCAACTTGTTTTGTGAGTTTGTTTTTAAATATATACAAAAATGTTTTTACTCTTTCTTTAAGTTGCATTTTTGTTGTTAGCTGTGCGAATAGAAAACACTTGACTGAAATCCATTTATGTTTGATAAATAATCAGTTTGGTTAAGAACTAATGAAAGGACTAATATGTCTATCTATAAAAATGCGGGTACCCTGTTTCTGGGGACCCGTTTAAAACGATTGAGTGATCAATTTTTATCTGATCTGTCCAAAATTTATCAAGGGGCTGGCATCTGCTTTGAGTCAAGCTGGTTTCCGGTTTTTTATCTGCTGGACACCAGGGAGGATGTGACCATCTCAATTATTGCAAAACAGTTGGAAATAACTCATTCCGGGGCAAGTCAGATGGTGACTTCCCTGAAAAAAAAGGGGTTTGTTGAGATATACCAGGTGCGTGAGGATAAACGGTTGAAGACCGTTACCTTTACCCCCCGGGGGAGAGAAAAATTAAAGGAGATTAAACCGGTGTGGGCCGCACTCCAGGAAAGTATGGATGATCTGCTCACCCCCGGAGGACAGCGTTCCAGGGTTCTGGGACTTTTAGAAAAGCTGGAAGAGGACATGGCCCGGATGAATCTTGTGGCTGTTGTTCAACAAAGGCTTTTATTCAATCAATTTCTGGAAGAGATTGACATTGTTTCTTACACAGAAACGTTGCATGACTCTTTCATGGCCTTGGTACTCAATTGGATTGTTGAAAATCCCCATACCATGCCCCGGGATGTCAGTTGGATGAATGATACCTGGCGGACGGTTTCCGGGCCGGGAGTCCCCCTTATTCTTCTGGCGGTTCACCGGGGTGAGGTTGTCAGTGCCTGTGTGGCCACACGTGACCCCTTGGTAAGTGGGTATGAACTGTCCCTGGTTTTCGACAACGCCCGGTTTTCCATTCCCCTTATCCAGGCTCTGCTGGATAAGATGTGCAACGAAGTGGAAAAAAAGGACGTGGTTCTTGCAACCATAAGAACCGATATCAGCCATTCGGCCCTTTTAAAAATATTACAGAAAAATGGTTTTAAACTCACGGAAGTAGAAAAAACAGATGCTCAGGATAAGACCTGCATGGGATTATCCCGTCATTTTAAAAAGGGGCTTGATCACAAAGCAGATTCCATTGACCGTGCACCCGTGTCAATGGCCGCTGGCGTGATCAAGCTTTGAAAAGGAAAAATAATATGATGAAAAATATGGATGTATCCAATGCAATGACCATCAAGATGGACGAAATTTTCACAACGCTTCCAGACATGCCCGATTTTGAGGAAGGCATCAGAAGAGCCCCCAAGAGACCCATGCATCTCAACAAGGGGGAAATTGCCCTAGCCCTGAAAAATGCCCTGCGATACCTGCCCGAAGCCTGGCATAACACCCTGGCACCGGAATTTCTTGATGAGCTTCTCACCTATGGGCGTATCTATGGATACCGTTTCCGTCCTGTGGGTCGTATTTTCGGAAAGCCCATTGACGAATACCAGGGAAAATGCGTGGAAGGTCAGGCCTTCCAGGTGATGATCGAAAATAACCTGGACTTTGAAATCTCCCTTTATCCCTATGAGCTTGTAACCTATGGAGAAACCGGTCAGGTATGCCAGAATTGGATGCAATACCGCATCATTAAGAAATATCTTGAAAATGTCACCCAGGACCAGACCCTGGTGGTGGAATCGGGGCATCCCCTGGGCCTTTTTAAATCCGCTCCCACCTCCCCAAGGGCCATCATTACCAACGCCATGATGATCGGGCTTTTTGATGACCAGGAAAACTGGGAACGGGCCATGTCCCTGGGGGTTGCCAACTATGGACAGATGACAGCCGGGGGCTGGATGTACATCGGACCCCAGGGCATTGTTCATGGCACCTATGGTACTCTCTTAAATGCCGCCCGCATGGAGCTTGGGGTGCCTGAAGATGGAGATCTTACCGGAAAATTCTTTGTCACCTCCGGCCTTGGGGGCATGAGTGGTGCCCAGGGCAAGGCCATTGAAATTGCCAATGGGGTGGGCATCATCGCCGAGGTGGATCTCTCCCGCATACAGACCCGATTTGATCAGGGCTGGGTGAGCCAGATCACCCGGGATGCGGCCGAGGCCTTTGCGGCGGCAAAAAAAGCAGTGGCAGAAAAGAAGGCCGTGGCCATTGCCTTTCATGGAAATGTGGTGGATCTTCTGGCGTATGCCGTTAACAACAACATTCCCATTGAGCTTTTGTCCGATCAGACCTCCTGCCATGTGGCCCATGGCGGTGGATATTGTCCCCAGGGGTTAACCTTTGAGCAGCGCACGGATATGCTCAAGAATGATCCCGAGGGATTTACAAAAAAGGTGGATGCTTCCCTTGTGCATCATTACACTCTCATTAAAACCCTGGTGGACCGGGGAACATATTTCTTTGATTATGGCAATGCTTTTATGCGGGCTGTCTTTGATGCCGGGGTCACCGAGATCTGTAAAAATGGGGAAAACACCTTGGATGGATTTATCTTTCCCTCCTATGTGGAAGATATCATGGGGCCGTTGATGTTTGATTATGGATATGGTCCCTTTCGGTGGGTGTGTCTGTCTGGTAAAGAGTCTGATCTCTTAAAAACCGACCAGGCAGCCATGGCCTGCATTGATCCGGACAGACGATCCCAGGACAGGGACAACTATATCTGGATCAGGGATGCACAAAAGAACAAACTGGTGGTGGGCACCCAGGCTCGGATTCTCTACCAGGATGCCATGGGGCGGGTGACCATTGCCTTGAAATTCAATGACATGGTTAGAAAGGGTGAAATCGGTCCGGTGATGCTGGGAAGAGACCACCACGACACCGGCGGTACGGATTCCCCTTTCCGGGAAACGGCCAATATTAAAGATGGCAGCAATATTATGGCTGATATGGCCATTCAGTGCTTTGCCGGGAATTGTGCCCGGGGCATGAGCCTTGTGGCCCTGCACAATGGTGGTGGTGTGGGTATTGGCAAGGCCATCAACGGTGGATTCGGCCTGGTGTTGGACGGCAGTTCCCGGGTGGACGACATTATCCGGCGGGCCATGCTCTGGGATGTCATGGGCGGGGTTGCCAGGCGCTCCTGGGCCCGGAACGAACATTCCATGGAGACCTGTGTGGAGTTTAATGACATGTGGAAAGGAGAGGCCCACATAACCATCCCCTATCTCACCGATGAAAAGATGATTGCCGATCTGGTGGACAATAAATATAAAAAGTAGGTCAGGAGAAAAACATGAATGGAAATCTGATTGTAAAGAATGCATCCCAGGTGGTCACCTGCAGCGGATTCAAGGCAAAACAGGGGCAGGAGATGTCTGATCTTGCCATTGTTGAAAACGGTGCAGTGATCATTGAGGCGGGTAATATTAAAGCTGTGGGCAACTCATCCGAGCTGTTAAATGGGTTTGATACCCAGGGGTTTGAGGTGATTGATGCCGCAGGAAAGGCTGTGTTACCAGGCTTTGTGGACTCACACACCCATTTTGTCTTTGGGGGATACCGTCCCGATGAATTTGCCTGGCGTCTTCGCGGGGACAGCTACATGGATATCATGAACCGAGGCGGAGGCATTGCCAACTCTGTCAATGCCACCCGTAAGGCCTCCCGGGAGGAACTCATGGCCGTGGGGCGCAAACGCCTGGATTCCATGCTCACCTTCGGGGTCACCACGGTTGAGGGAAAAAGCGGGTATGGCCTGGATCTGGACACGGAGTTAAAGCAGCTTCAAGTGATGAAAGCCCTTGATGAAACCCATCCCATGGACATTGTATCCACCTTTCTGGGTGCCCATGCCACCCCTCCTGAATTCAAGGGAAGACCGGATGATTTTATTGATCTTGTCATGGAGATGCTTCCTGAAATTGCAAAACAGCAACTGGCGGAGTTTTGTGATATTTTCTGTGAAAAAAATGTTTTTTCCGTGGAACAATCTCGGAAATTGCTTTCAAGGGCCAAAGAACTTGGGTTCAAGCTCAAGATCCATGCCGATGAGATTGTGCAGTTTGGCGGGTCAGAGCTTGCCGCTGAGTTGGGGGCTGTTTCTGCAGATCACCTTCTCCAGGCATCGGACCAGGGCATAAAGGAGATGGCCCGAGCCGGGGTGGTGACAACCCTGCTGCCGGGTACGGCATTCAGCTTAAAGGAAGACTATGCCCGGGGACGATACATGATTGACCAGGGATGTGCCGTGGCCCTGGCAACGGATTTCAATCCCGGCAGTTGTTTTTCCGAATCCATTCCTCTTATTGTTGCCCTTGCCACATTGTACATGAACTTGACCCCCGAGGAGGCCATAACAGCCCTGACCATAAATGGGGCAGCTGCCGTTAACCGTGCTGACAGTATTGGAAGCATTGATGCTGGAAAACAGGGGGATCTGGTGATTCTGGAATTTCCCTCCTATCGCTTTATTCCTTATCATGTAGGGGTTAACACCGTTGAAACGGTTATTAAAAGAGGGGAAACGGTTTTTTCTAAAAACCGGTGAGTTTCATTCGGCTTGGAATCTATCCCCTGATTTAAGGGAGTGTTTTTTCCTGCGACTCGATCATGCATAATCGCGGTGCTGACTATGTCCAGCACCGCGATTCACATAGAACTCACAGGCGCCGGCTGTTTGACGTCCTGTGTAGTACCGGGTTATAAAACATTTGTCAGAGTTAATGATGATGAACCTGTAAAAAGTCGGTCTATGAATTTTTTACCACATTATATATGGCTTCAATCCTTGTCTGCCCACAATAAATTGTGGTCAAAATTTGGAATTCGGACTTTTTACGAGACCATCAATGATAATGGATTGATCCCGATAATTTTCTTATAAAAATAAGCGATGACAAGAGACAACCCATATAAATAATCCCAATCCAAAATTTGTATGATTAACAAGATTGGTCCTAATAATGAGAGATCTGTTTGATGATTTCGAAGCCATAAAACCAAGACCGATGCTTGGGAGCAGCCAAAACCAAGGAAAAAGAACCGTTGCTATTCCAAACATCAAAGGCATCCATATTTGCTCCTGCATTATTGGTATGCTTGATTCCAGAAACAGATAAACCCCGGCTAATGCAATTCCAATCAAATAATGAGATATTAAGCACCACAATTTTTCATTTTTTAATTCTGGGGTTTGGTTAATATCCTTGTGTATTAGTTTCCCCCTAAATATGCAAAGAAACCATCGTCCAATAGCTTCAGGGGAGATAAATGGGTAAATGAGTTTTCTTTTGGCTATAATACCAGCTAAAAAGTCCATAAAATATGTTGCAAAAACACCCATTAAAATCATTTCAATTACAATCACTTTTCTTTCCTTTTTAAAAAAAACACTGAATGAGCCATCATTTGAAAGAAATCCATAGTTCATTCTCCTTTTGTTTTTTGATTAATTTGAACAAGTAGGATTATAATTCAACTTCGACAATGAAACATCACCCGTTTGGGGGATTTTTGTGCACACGGCTCATTTCCGTAGCCCTGAATTGACTAAGGAACGCAAACTTATTAACCTGAGCAAAGATAACAATTGATTTTGGCATAAGAGCAAGATGCATCACACGAGTAATAGTGACTGTTTCT
>JASFYZ010000008.1:0-3563 GCA_045046665.1 Desulfobacterium sp. | reverse complement strand
ATATGGATATTTAATTTTTCAACTCATTGCACACTTGATCACCTGGACGGCCCTTTCAACGGACAGGGTGCCCGTGTTTAAAATCAGATCATAATTGGATGCATCTTCGGCGTCACAATTAAAATATCTTTTCACAAAGGCGGTTCGGTTGGAATCCGTACTGACCATATATTTTTGGGCGTCATCCATATCTAAATCACGGCCGTGCTGGATAAATTTCCTGCGGGTGATTTGGGGGGCCACAATTCGTACGCGAAGCACCTGCTGCCTGTGAAGCACACAATTGGCCCCTCTCCCCAAAATAACGGCCCTTCCGTGTTTTGCAATTGTGGTCAATATTGAAAACAGCAGCTTTGAATATTCATCCGGCCACAAATGGTGTTCATTCACAAAATTGGATACAACATCATCCACTATGTTCATGCCCCTTTCGTCCAGGGTTTCCAATAGTACCCGGTCATTCTTTGATTTTTCCACCATGGCATCTAAAATTTCATGATGGAAAAGATCAAACCCGGTTTCCCTGCACAATAGCTTTGCAGCCTCATGTCCCCGGCTGCCGGATTCACTGGATATAGTGATCACCTGTATGGATTGATCAATTGGTTTTTCATGTATTTTTCCCAATTCCCACCTGTTGACCTGTTCATTAATCAGTTTATAAATGGATTTGCTCATGATGATCTCCTTATTAATGTTGTAAATATAAGATGCGATTTTCCCTGTATTGTTTCCCTTAAACCCATGGAAAGTCCTAGACAAAAAAGAAAGTTAACGGCAAATTAAGCCCGTCGTGGCAATAACGCGATGCAACGATAAAACAGGTTGAAAAACAAAGGTCAGGATAAATACTTCTATAATATTCTCATGTAGAATTAAATTTTAAGATAAAACCGTTTTAAAGTCAAAAAAATAATGATGACCGGCTGAATATTAACCCCTTATAAAAACACCCATTTCAGTCTGCCTTAAGGTATTTCAAAGATAAAATCCTGCTTGTCTTCAAGGAAAAATTTCAATGGGATCTGCCATTTAATTACTCTTCCAGATCACTGTGAGGCGCTTGACTGAAAGCAAAGACAGTATCAACACGAAAGGTTAATTTATTTTGGGTCTGGGGCATGGTTTTTTTTAAATCAATATTGGGTGCAAATCCATTTCATTTAAATATAACGATTCTTATTTTTGCGTCAACCACTCCTTAATACCAAAAAATATCTACAAGACCCATGATGGCTCATTTTTAAGACTGGACAATGTTTCAATACCCCCACTACACAACAAAACCCTCCCCGCACTTGACACAAACAAGGCTGTGGGTTAATCTTTTAAAGAAGAGATTTACCCCCCCTTCCTTTATATTTCTGATATAATGAAATCAAATTTTAATAGATACCTTCTTTCAGGTAAATCTTTTGTTGGATCATTATTTTTTTAAAAGGAGCCGTCATGAAAATATATTTTTATAAATCAACCATCTGACCCAGGTGTATGCTCGTTGGACACGAGCTTAAGAAAATGAAAAAAGAGTACCCGGGGATAGAACTGGAGACCATTGAGGTGGCCTATGGTTTTAAACGGGCCTGGAAAGATGGAGTCAGGATCTTCCCTGCATTAAAGATTAATGATGACATTCTTTCCGGGGTTATTCTCACCAGGAGAGCCGTCCGCAAATTTGTCGAAAAGCATTTGACGGGGAAACCCTCCTTGTGGAATGGTTAAATGAATTGCTTTACTGGATTGATACAAGGATGATGGTCTTCCATCACTTTGATTTTCTTGAAACGGGAGATAAACATCTAAAGGTAATCCTTGCAGGAGCAGTGGTTTCAACCCTTAAGGTACATATCAAGGCTGTGACCTATCACGATCTTACAATAATCCGTTCAAAAAACGGACTTGAAGCCACCGTGGTATTCGACGTATAATCATCTGTCAATGCGGATCATCCGCCTTTGCAACAATCCATGGAGATACAATGGACGATAATCATATGTTCAACAAAATCGGTGACTTTCTATACGAGATACCACAGGAATACAGACAGGACATGAGGGTGCCGGCACGCTTTTACTCAGATCCGGAGCTGCTCAAGGGGATCATAGGGGACAAATCCCTTTCCCAGCTCATCAACACGGCCACCCTCCCAGGCATTGTGAAATATTCCCTTGCCATGCCCGATATACACCAGGGATACGGATTTCCCATAGGTGGTGTCGTGGCTACAAGGTTCCCGGACGGGGTCATCTCCCCGGGCGGTGTAGGCTATGATATTAACTGCGGGGTTCGCCTTCTGGCAACAAGGATACACAAGGATGAGATTACCCCGCACCTGGACAGGCTGGCAACGGCCCTGTATTCAAATTGCCCCAGCGGTGTCGGCAAGGGAGGTAATATCAAGATCACATACAACGAGCTTGACCGCCTCCTGGCAACGGGGGCAAAATGGGCTCTGAAAAATGGATACGCCACACCAGAGGATCTTGAACACACAGAAGAGGGAGGGGTCCTTGCCGGTGCAGATCCGGACAAAGTCAGCGACAGGGCCAAAAAAAGAGGAAAAAAACAGGTGGGCACCCTGGGAGCCGGAAATCACTTCATCGAGGTGGATCTGGTGGATGAAATTTTTGACAAGAAAGCCGCCGACCGGATGGGCCTTTATACTGACCGGGTGGTTGTCCAGATCCATTGCGGTTCAAGGGGACTAGGCCATCAGGTCTGCACGGACTATGTCAGGCGGTTCCAGCCAAAGGTTCACAAATACGGCATCATTCTTCCCGACCGGGAACTGGTTTGCGCTCCCCTTAACAGCCCCGAAGGGCAGGATTACCTGGCTGCCATGAATGCCGCTGCAAACTATGCCTTTGTCAACAGGCAGGTCCTGGCCTTTCATATCCGCAACAGTTTTGAGGAAATCCTTGCAGGCAAGGTGGACAACCATCATCTCCACCAGGTCTATGACATTGCCCATAATATGGCCAAGATTGAAGAACACATGGTGGATGGTCAGAAGATGAAACTCTGTGTCCACAGAAAGGGAGCGACCAGGGCATTCGGGCCCGGCGTACCAGGAGTTCCCAAAGCCTATCAGGACATTGGACAGCCCACCCTCGTGCCGGGATCCATGGGAACATCAAGCTGGATTCTCGTTGGCACGGACAAAGCCATGGAGCTAACCTTCGGCTCCACCTGTCACGGGGCAGGAAGGGCCATGAGCCGGACAAAGGCCAGGAAAACGATAAAAGGAGCCGAGCTTAGAGTCCAGATGGAAGAAATGGGAATCCACGTTCGCGCCGGCAGCATCCGCGGGCTTTCCGAAGAAACCCCCCAGGCCTATAAGGACGTAAACAACATCGTCGAGGTGGTCCATGGTGCAAACATCGCTAAAAAGGTTGCAAGGATAGTCCCCATTGCCGTTATCAAAGGATAAGAGATAATCCTGGAAAATACTGTGTCATCGTTAATTTTTCCTTTAGAAATTTTTCTGCAAATGATACTACATTTAATCATATAAATCAGAAAATACAACTTGTTTAGCGGGGTATCAAAATGGAAAATTTGAG
>JASFYZ010000007.1:0-22934 GCA_045046665.1 Desulfobacterium sp. | reverse complement strand
AACCAAGGAGACGCAGATGTCAAATCAACTTGAAATTTTGCTGTTGGATGATGAACTTATTGTGGGAAAACGCCTGAAACCTGCATTGGAAAAAATCGGTTGCCATGTGGAGGTTTTCCAGGATCCCCTGGTGGCGATGAAACGGATTGGGGAAAAAGAGTTTGATATTGTGGTCACAGATATCTACATGGAAGAGATGGACGGCATGCAGGTACTGGAAATGGTTCATGATCAATGGCCCCGAACAAAGATCATCATGATTACCGGATATGCCATGATTTCCCTTGCAAGGGATTCCATGGAAAAGGGTGCTTTTGATTTTATTGCCAAACCCTTTAAACCAGATGATCTGAGAAAGGTTATTGCCAAAGCGGCTGAAGCCCTGGGATCTCCCCTAAATTTCAACGCACCTGTGCATTGATCAAAATGGATACAAAATGGAAACACTACAGCAGAACCCAGAGAACCCTGGCAAAGAAGGGGAGGGAAACAACACCGTGAAACATCTGTATGGTCACATAGCCGACATTCGTGAGGCCCAGCAGAGTTTAATGTCACGGCCACATTTCAGTGTGAGGAAACAGATTTATCTGGGTAACGTTCTGGTGTTTCTGTTTGTGTCGATCATTGCCGTGGTGCTGATTCTCAACAACGAAAAGGTGCAGACCCGGCTGAGATTTCTTGAGTTTGTCAATGAATTTTCAGCCGAAGTTCAGCAGGCCCGTCGGTATGAGAAAAATTATTTTCTTTACGGAACCAATCTCAACGATGCCATTGAAAATATTCATCTTGCCAGGTCAATATTTGCCAGTGAACTTGATACTTTTTCCGATTTTCAGGATCAAATGACCCGGCAGAGCATCCTTAAAAAGATTGAATCCTACGAGTCGCTTCTGGGGCAGTTGTTCCAGAAGCAGCACCAGGATGTGATGGACCTGCACAAAACCCCCTTTTCCAAAGAGATAGAACCTCATCTTCGGGAATATGGTCAGGATATTCTTGCCTCGGCCCAAGGTATGATGACCGTTGAGAAGCGCGCCCTTGAAAGATCCCTTGATCAATCCCGGGATTTTCATATCTATTCCATTCTGATATTGCTGGTGTTGCTTGCCATGAACGCCTGGTTGCTGGTGGGGAGGATCTATTCCACCCTCAATCGATTTTCCAGTTATGCCCAGCGCATTGCTTCCGGGGATTTCAGGCTCATCCTGCCCAAACGAAAGTTCCGGGATGAATTTACGGATCTGGGCGTGGCCATCAATGAAATGATAAAAGAGATCGATACCAGAGAAGCAGTCCTCATCCAGACCCATAAGATGAGGGCCGTGGGAACACTGACCTCGGGAGTGGCCCATGAGCTGAACAACCCGTTGAATAATATCATGCTCACAGCCCACATGCTGCTGGAGGACTATCAAGAGCTGTCCGATGACGAGCGTAAGGATATGCTCAAGGATGTGACGGAAGAAACAGATCGTGCCCGGAAAATCATTCGTAATCTTCTGGACTTTGCCCGGGAAAGCTCTTCCGCCATGGAATCAGTTGATTTGTCCAAGTTGTTAAAGGAAACCATCACCCTGCTGGAAAATCAGATCCGGCTGTCGGGTATCACCGTGGAGGTTCAATTCACCGATGATCTTCCTCGGATACATGGGGATGCCCAGAAGCTCCAGCAGGTGTTTGTCAACCTGCTGCTCAACGCCATGGACGCCTCGAAAAAGGGCGGAAAAATACAGGTCATGGGATGTTTGGATGAAAAGACCGATGCCGTGAAGGTCACCGTTGTTGATTATGGTGAAGGCATCCCCCATCATATTGTCTCATCGGTGTTTGACCCGTTTTTTACCACCAAGCCCAAGGGCAAGGGAACGGGATTAGGGTTGAGCGTATCCCAGGGGATCGTTGCCAAGCACGGCGGCACCATCAAGGTTAAAAGCAAGAAAGGCAGTGGATCAAGTTTTACGGTGAACCTTCCGGTGGTGACATTTTCGGACCACTTCTCTTTTCATCTTTGAAGGCTGTTTTATGCTAAATCCTTTTACGGCATTGCTGGGGGCGGTGGTCTTGATCATCGGGGGCTTTGTGTTGATGGATTTCTCCCCTGGCCCCGGTCATGGCAAGGAAGATCTCTCTGGGGATCGTGCTGTCCAGCGGGGCGGTTGGGAGGAAATTTTTCATCGGCCCGCCGCCATTGTATTTTTCACTTTTTTGGGATTGTGCCTTGTCGGTACCTTGATGCTCCTCCTGCCCGGTGCCATGGGTAAAGCACCCATTGCCCTTGTGGATGCTGCCTTTACTTCTGTGAGTGCGGTGTGTGTCACAGGGTTGGTGGTGCTGGACACCTCCATTGATTTTTCCATGACAGGTCAAGTGATTATCCTCATTCTTATCCAGTTCGGGGGGCTTGGCATCATGAGTATCACCACCGTGGTCATGCATGCCATGGGGCGGCGGCTCAGTTTGCGCCAGGAGCGTCTCATGAGCTCCCTGGTGGATACCGACCACAAAGATCTGATGGCATCCCTTATGCTGATTCTCAAATTTACCTTTCTGGTGGAAGGGGGGGGAGCGCTTTTCCTTGGGGGGGTGTTTTATACCATGGGCGACAGCCTTGGCCAGGCTGCATGGCGGGGGAGTTTCACCGCCATATCTGCCTTTTGCAATGCCGGTTTTTCCCTTCAGACGGACAGCCTGATTTCCTATCAAAATGCCCCCCTGGTGTTGCACATGGTGGCGGCACTGATTATCTGCGGTGGCATGGCCCCGGCCACCAGTTTATTGATTCCCCGGTGGGTGCGAGGCCGGGGCATTCCGGTGACCGTTCGCATAGATCTTGTGACCACGGTGGTTTTATTAATTTCAGGGACCTTTTTCATGCTGGCCTTTGAGTGGAATGGGGCGTTATCCGGCATGTCTTTTTTTAATAAAATCCACAATGCCTGGTTTCAATCAGCAACCCTTCGCACCGCAGGATTTAATTCCGTGGGACTTGCCGGTGTCATGAATCCCACTTTTCTTGTCATGCTGTGTCTGATGTTCATCGGAGGGTGTCCCGGGGGCACTGCCGGTGGGATAAAAGCCACCACCATTGCCATCCTGGTTATGACATTCTGGGCCAATATTACCCATCGCAACGGGGTGACCCTCCAGAATAGAAACATCCGTCCGGTAACGATTTTTCGTGCCATTACCATTGTCGTTTCAGGGGGGATGATTTGGTTTGTCGTGGTGTTGATGCTGGAAATCACCCAGCAGCTTCCTGCCCGCAGCATTATTTTTGAAGCAACCTCAGCCATTGCCACCGTGGGCCTTTCCATTGGTGCCACGGCCCAGTTTGATCAGATAGGGAAATTTATTGTCATGCTGGCCATGTTCATTGGACGCATTGGCCCGTTGACGCTTTTCATGTTATTAAGTGATGCGTCACTTCCCCCAGTTTCTCGTTGTCCTGATGCAAAAATAACCCTCACGTAAAGGTGTTTTTATATGATTCAACAGATATTAATCATTGGTCTGGGGCAGTTTGGCATGTCCTTGGCCCGGACCTTATCCCAAAAAGGTGCTGAAGTGCTGGCCGTTGATCTTCAGAAAAACCTGGTGCAGGAAGCCTCTGTCTTTGTAACGGAGTCCCTGACCATGGACGCCACCGATGAGGTGGAGCTTGCCCTGCTTCATCCGGAAAAACGCGATGCTGTGGTGTGTGCTATTGGTGATGATTCAAAGGAGCAATCCATCATCTGTACGGCATTGCTTCGGCAGATGGGGGCACCCTTCATCGTTGCCCGGGCCAATGACAAAATGCACCAGCGCATTCTGCATCTGGTGGGTGCCCATAAGATTGTCAACCCGGAACAGGAATTTGGCATGCGGTTTGCCAATCGGATTTTGTATCGGCATGTCATCGCAGACACGGCCATTGGAGAGGACCTGAATCTCACGGAAATTCGCATACAACCCTCCATGGTGGGGAAAAATCTCATTGAGCTGGCATTGCCCAAACGCTTTGGCATCCTGGTGGCGGCCATACGCCGGGGATCTCCGGATCGCATTCTACAGCCCTCCCCCCATGAGCCCCTGCAGGCCGAGGATAATCTGATGATTGTTTGTAATGAAGCGGCCATCCCCAAATTCATAAAGGGGGTCTGAGTATGAGGACTGCACACACGGTGCGCATGGGCGTATGGCTGATGATGGGGTTTAATTTACTCATGGCATTGGGCTCCATTTGGATTTTCATGCGCATGGCCCCGGCCATTGAAGTGATCATTGATCGCAATGAACGTTCCCTGGAGGCCTGTGAAGAGATGCTGGCATCCCTTGCCTTGATAGGGCCGGACAGGGCGGCTAACGATGCACTGAAGGCCGCGTTTATTACCTCATTCAACCGGGCTGAGAACAACATTACAGAAACCGAAGAACCGGTACCCCTGAAGTCCATAAAGGCCCAGTTTAACAAGGTTTTTCTGGGAAATATGGCGGTCCGAAAGAACATGGTTTCCGCCATAACGCAGTTGGCAAAAATGAATAGAGAAGCCATGATAAAAGCAGATGTTCATGCCAGACAGTTTGGATATGCCGGTGCCTGGGCCATTGTTTTTATGGCGGTTATTGTTTTTTTTGCAGGCATGCTTTTCAAGCGCAGCCTTGCCAATAATCTGGTGAAGCCCCTGGAGGAAATAGAGGCGGTGATCTGTGCCCATCAAAATGGAGATATCATGCGTCGCTGCACCGGGACAAAGGTGTCAAGGGACGTGCAGGGGGTGTTCAACGGATTGAATGAACTGCTTGATAAAATGCAGTTTCAGACCGTTTCCAATAGCAATTTTCGGGCCTGGTTTTAAGCGGAGGATTCGGGGGGGCTGCTGTGGCACTCCGGGAGGATGAATTTGTTTTTATTCTGACATGGCCACTGTGGCACCTCTTGCCACCAGTAGATCAATGGCCGGTTTGTGGGTGATTTTAATACCGGTATCTTCCAGAACCTCCAGGGTGGCGGCGTGGATCTGTTTGATCTGATCATCATTTTTCCAAGGGTGTGCTCTGGGTCCAGGTCATCAATTTTTGCCTGGGTGTGATTAAAATATATGATGATGCCTTGGGGGGCGGTGATCATCACCCCTTCGTAGAAGTTGTCCAGGATGGGTACCATGGACAGGAGGGGGATTTCCGGGTCCTGGAACAGCATGTGAATGGATTTTTTTGTTGGTATGGCCATACGCTCAACTGCCTTTCAGCTTCAGTACTTCCAGGGCAGAGGCAAGGGTTCTATGGATGTCAAATAATTTATCCACCCGGGTTATTTTTAACATTTGCCTTACATTTTCCGGAGGTTCACATAAAAAACAGGATTTTCCACCTTGAAAGGTCAGTTTTCTTACCTTGAGAAACACCATGATGGCAGAACTGTCCGCAAAGGAAAGTCCCCGGAGGTTCAGCAGACAGTGTTTTCCGTCAAGTCTCTGGGTGAACCCGGGAATATCCATTTTTGAAATTTTGTCCGCATCCAGCTGCCCAAACAGATGCAGAATGACCATATCAGGGCTTTCATCCTTAAAATAGGAAAAGTCTTTGTGCCCTGCATGGTCCAGCAGGGATGTCATGGCCTCTTCCCGGGTATCAAAGAGAGCGCCTTTGAAAAGATCAAGGATGCGGCTCACCTTCAGGGTGCGTTGCACCGAGGGCTGGATTCCACAGAAGGCCAGGGGGAATTTTTTCCTTTGGGAGCGAGTGTACAGTTTCACAAGAAAACCAATGCCTGAAGAATCCATAAAGGAGACCTGTGAGAGGTCAATGAGAAGGGTGTTACTGTCGTCAATGCCCTTTAAAAGGGTTGCCCCACGGCTGGTGATCTGGCTGACGTCCAGGGGATCCTCAAGGACAACTACATCCATTGCCAGGGAAGCAGATGTCTTTTTTTGCGTTTCTGGGAGTGGGGGAGCGCTGGTAGTCGCGGCCTGTTTGATCTTAAAATTAAAAAATAGTTTCCGATACTTCAGGTAAAGAATGGGGGGCAGGATCAGAATGCCGAATTTAAAGAAACCGATGAAGTAGCGTTTAAAAAGCCGCATGGGGTCTTGGGATATGCGGTATATCCATTCCAGGCCACTTTTTTGTATCCACACCGGGGCTCTTTTGACCCGTCCGGTGATAAATTCAAAGGTGCCTCCAATGCCGATGGTCACGGCCGCTTTAAGTTTTGATCGATTCCGTTCAAACCATATTTCTTGTTTGGGGTTACCAAATCCCACAAAGAGGATATCTGGACGGGCCTGGTTGATGTCTGCCAGGGTCTGTTGATCCATGGTCTCTTCATCCAGGATTTTTTCCCCCTCCACATGAACAAAGGGGGAGCTGACGCCAGCAATGTGAAGATTTGGATATTTTTCCTGGAAGATTTCTGCGGTTTTCCAGGCCACGTCTCCCTGGCCCCCCAGAAGATAGATGGATTTACCCCGCAGGGCACAGGCCTTGGCAAGTCCCGGGACCAGATCAGCACCGGTGATCCGTTCCTTGAGCCGGGTCCCCAGAAGCCGGGCCGCCCATACCACGGGCATGCCATCTGCTGTGACCAGGTCTGCCTTTCTGAGAATGGTGATAAGTTCCGGATGACGGAACCGGTTGGGAAGCCAGGAAACGGTATTAACAATGAAGTCCACATTCACCGTGGCTACGTATTTGGCCTGGTGGTCCCTGGCAAACCGGTCAACCAGTTCAAAAATGGATTCAATGGCCTGATCAAAGGTGAGGTTATCAACGGGGATGCCAAGGATCAATCCTGTTTCCTGTTTCATTTTAATTTACTCCCATGCGTGGTTGATTCGGGGGTCGGAAAGGGATCGTCCTATTTCTTTGAATGTGTCACAGGTTAAGTTTACATCCATCCAGGTACCCAATGTTTTTAAATCTCCATCAAACTGTTTTTTTAAGAGATCAATATTTTCCGGGGTGAGGGTGGGGCGTTTTTCCATCTGCCAGGGTTTTTTGATGAAATTTCGAACACTTTTGGGAATAAGATTTCTTCTGACAAAGGTCACCAGAGGATTATCCACAATGGCATCTCGCAGTGGGTTCACCTGCAATCGTTCCTTGGAAACATTGGAGGCCTGGAGGTCAAAGTCCCATTGGGGACTCTGGTTGTAGCCCAGAAATTTACAAACCCTGTCAAGCTCGTGTTGGGGCCGGGAAATAAGGGAGTCAAAAAAAACGGGCAGAATGTTTTCCTGGCCATATGTTTTTATGAAAGGGGTTAGCTGTTTTGTGTACGTGCTGTACTCAATGAGTATGGGAAGGGTCTTGACGGCGCGGTTGATGTCCACAGACACCTCTTTTTCCGTCCAGTGGTGGATGTACTGGGAGATGAGGCGGTCAATGGGGTGACGCATCACATAGATCAGTTTCAGGGCGGGCATTGCGGCCTGCATCCGAGGAAGGGTCTCCGGGTAGGTGGGCCGTTTGGTGTAGTGGGTGCTGGATTCTCCGCACAGGGTGTTGTCATCGGCATCCCTGAACAGATCGCTGTACCAGTCAAGGCCCTGGACGTAGATCTCATCGTTGCTGAAAAAATTAGGTTCCTTGGGATCGCTCATTAAAATGTCGGGTTGGATGGCCAGTTGGTCGTGCAGGGTGCTGGTGGCACATTTCATGGCGCCTATTATTATAAAGTCCGGTGTTCTTTTCATGATATCCTATTTGCTACTTGATAAAGGATTTTTAAATCCATAGTGATTTTTGACCATTATGCGTATACCCTGCATGACAGGTTTACCTGCCACAACGAACATAGAAAATGGAATAATACCGCCCCCGACGGCTGGCCTGACCGGAACGGGAACTTCGGGGCTTGGTTCCCAATCTTCCGGCCAGGCCAGCCACGAAGGACTCTGTTGGGGACATTTTTGTACTGCGGTGCTACCCGGTCATGGTTGGCGTAGCGAGTCATTTCCCTTTAAGGGGGTAAAGAACTGTATCCAGGTGTCCCTTACGCTGTATTGACAATTATGGGGTTGTTTATTGCCCAGTGTCTCCCGGATTCGGGCCACAAGCCAGCCACTGGCCCACATCATGTTGGCCAGGAATAGTCCCTTGCCACCGGTGAATTTTGCAAAATACCGGGTTCTGGAGGCATAAAAGTAGTGGGGCAGACGTCGACGTTGTGCCAGGGAAGATTTCACAGAAGAGCTTCCCCCCCGCAGATGGACCACCCGTGCCCGGGGCCAGTGGAGAATTTCCCATCCCTTGTCCCACACCCGGCGGCAATAATCATTGTCTTCAAAATACATGAAATAGCCATCATCCATCATCCCCACCTCCTTTATGACCTGGTGGCGGATCAACACACAGGCAAAACTGGTCCAGGGGGGGCGCATGGGGGTATCAGAAACCTGAATGGGAACGTCATGGGCTTTGAGCAATTGGGTGACAGGGCCGGTTCCTGCGGCATCAATGGTTTGGCTCCATGGGGTGTGGTTGTTAAAGCAGCTGATCTGGGGTGTGGCATCAGGCCACTCCAGTCGGGGGCTTACCACACCCATTTCGGGGTGCTGGTTCATGGCATCCAAAAGATGGGCCAGGGCCCGGGGACGGACAATGGTATCACTGTTCAGCAACAGATAAAATTGGGCTTTAACGGCTTGAATCCCCAGATTGTTACCCCAGGAAAAACCACCGTTCACCGGGGAGTGCACCATGTTAATCCATAAATCCCATTGGTTTCCTATGATCTTTTCTTCAATAATTTTACCTGAACCGTCCGGGGAGTGGTTGTCCACCAGAACCACAACGTCTTTGCCGGGATCTATTTCATTTTCCAGGGAGGCCAGGCACTGCATGGTCAAATCAAAGGAGCAGTAGTTGATGATAACAACCGATAGTCTATGGCCCATGTTTTATCCTTTTATTCTATAAGAAAATACCCCTCGACGTTTCCGTTCCGGTCAGGGCAGTTCTTGGAGGCGGTATAATACGATTTTCTATCTTTGTTGTGGGTAAATCTGAATAATACTCAGGTTTGCCCGTGGTAGTTATTGGGATGGATACCCCGGTAATTTTAGTAATTTTGGCTCAATACATATAGTCCTTTTGACAGATTTACGTATGCGTGGTGGGGAAACTGGTTAAGATTTTGTCCCAGAACTCCAAGGGCGGCGAGCAGGTATCCGTTGGCATCCATGGGGTGGCATTCCAGAATATCACAATGATCCTGGATTAATTTTTTACCATAAGCCCGGGGAACGGTGAAGCTCTGGAGAAATTTAAAAAGATCAAAAAAAGGAATACCCCGGGTGTCGGCCCCAGCCCAGTCAATGACCCTGATATTTCGGGTGAGGATACCGGCATGGGGAGCCAGCATGATGTTGCCCCGCCACAGATCATTGTGGGCCAGGGTGGTGCAGGGATTCCAGGCCCCGGATTCCAGGCGTTTGATGGCATCCCTGGCATTTTCAACCATTTCCCGGGGAAATGTCTTTTCAGCACACAGTGACTCCAGGGGAGAGATGATTGTGGTGGATCGTTCTTTATCCGGTATTGTTTTTCGGGTTTGCTCCACCACATGGGTGAGCCATTTCCCCACCACAGGGGTTAACAGGCCTTTTTGCAACTGCCATAGCCATTTGTTCTGGATCAACGGGGTGTTAAGCTCATAGATGGCCCAGGAGATCCCCTGGATATCCCCATCCAGGAAGGGCAGATCAATGATATCCTTGTGGGGGGAGGCAAGCAGGTTTTTTGCCGCCCGGGCCTTTTCAACATTGTCCCTGACCAGGGTTTTACCGATGGGATTGGCGCAGAGTATGAAAGCTGCATATTTTCCGGCTTGATCTGATATTACCCCTTTATATGTGACATCAATGGGGTAGTAGTTGTTTTTCATGGGGCCGGGATCAAGGACCATTTTTTTAATGGCCAGTTGTCGTCGGTGGATTTCATCCACACCGGACAATGCCTGTTTCAAGGCCTCCAAAACAGGGGGAAACCGGGCCGGGTCAAAGGATGTGTTTATTTCTGCCATTTTTCCCCCTTGAAGTTGTTAAAGGATTGCGCAGGTTTTATCGCCCCGGGTGATTGAAAATCCGCACAAATCAATCATAACCGGGCTTGTGTGATAACATCTCTTTTAAAAGTCAAACTCATGAAAACAACTCTTAGGTAAGAGACCATTCTCTTTGATATATCCTTGTTTTGCCAGAAAAGACATCACCATCTGGGCACCCTCAGCCTGGGTGGTATTGGAGGTGTCAATGGTGATTTCCGCACCTGAAGGGGCATTGTAGGGATCATCCACCCCGGTGACGCCCTTGATTTTTCCCTGTTTGGCCTTGGCATAAAGTCCTTTTCTATCCCGGAGTTCACATACCTCAAGGGGGGTATTCATATGGATTTCAATATACCCCCCATATTGGCTGATGAGATCCCGGTTAAAACGCCGGGACTCTTCATAGGGGGCAATGGGGGCACATATGGCAATGCCTCTATTTTTGGTGATTTCACTGGCCACAAATCCGATGCGCCGCACATTGATTTCCCGGTGCTCCTTGGAAAAGTTGAGTTCCTTTGAAAGATTGCTTCGTACAATATCTCCGTCAAGCAGGGTCACCGGTCGATCTCGCATTTCCATAAATTTTACGTATAAAACCCTCGCCAGGGTGGATTTCCCCGCACCGGAAAGTCCGGTCATAAATAGGGTAAAACCCTGTTTGTGGCGGGGGGGATAGGCTTTCTTTAACTCAGTGACCACTTGGGGAAAGGCAAACCATTCCGGGACTTCCTCGTCAAATTCCAGTCGGCGTCGCAGCTCCGAAGAAGAAATTTCCCGGGTTTCCACATCAGGATCAATTTCATTACGGGGAAAATATCGTTTTTGTCCAGGGACATAAGCCATGGGATTCAGGGGTACCATTTCAATGCCTATTTCAGGACCATGAGTCTTTACCAGTTCCTGGGCCTCACCTGCCGGATAGAAAAGATGATCCCCTGTTTCATGCATAAAGGGGTCCGCCTGGTCCGGGGCCACCATAAAGTGGGTGCAGCCGAAGTTTTTCTTGATAATGGCTTGGAGCACCGCCTCCTTAGGGCCTGCTTTTCTGGATGCAAAGGGCAAAAGCCCAAGCATGATCATGGTTTTGGGAAATTGTTGTACAAAGGCTTTATAACAGTACACCGTGGTGAAGTGATCCAGATCCCCCGGGGTGGGAATGCCTGCCACGGGCTGGAGAAAGATGTTTGCTCGGGCATCCCTGGCCGCCTGGATTACCATCTCCTTATGAGCACAGTGGAGGAGTTTTTCCGTGTGAAACCCGATGACGTTACGCCACCCGGTCTGGGTGAAGTTTCGATGGGTTTCAGAGGGTGGCTTTCTAAGATCCATGAAATCAAAGTGCAGGGGGTGGTGAAGGCCTTCAATGGTGCCACCGATGTACCGGGGTTCGGTTTTGTTAAAAAGATTAAACACCGAGGGGTGGAGATGTTCGTCCTCTGTGCCATATATGGCCTGGGCCTCCAGGCGTTTGTCAGGTTTCCAGATGTCTTTGATGTGTAAAATGGCCAGGAGAAATCCTTCGGAATCGCATAACCCCAGATCCTTACCCGGTTCCAGGGAGGTGCTAAGGGCTTCTGGAATATCAAGACAGATGGGAATGGGCCACACCGATCCATTGGCAAGACAGCCCTTTTCCAGCACGGATTCATAGTCTTCCCGGACCATGAAGCCGCTCAGAGGGTAAAAAGCCCGGTTGCACAAAAGTTCCAGGTCATATAGCTGTCGTTCGTTGAGGTTGAACTTTATCAGGTCCAGTGCCTCTTGTTTCAGACGTTCCACTCTTCTGAAGTGGACCATCAGGCTTTCGGAAAAATTATTCATGGGATTTCACTTCCCTTTATCAGGTTTATCGGGCTATATCACAAGTTGGCACATCAGAACCATACATGTTTGTTAATAATTTTTTTCTAAATTTTCCAGCTGCTTTTGTTTTATTTTTTGTAATTTTGTTTTATGCACACTCATCAGTGATCTTAATCGAAGCTTGCGGCCAAGGAAGCCAACAAAATACAGAAAAAAGCCCTCCTCGGCAATACCCCAGGATTTGATGCCTGCAAAGTTTCTGATTTTGAGCTCGAAAGCCTTTATTCTGCTGATTTTCAGTAACGGATAGGGAGATGCTTGATATTCTTTTTGGTGAAGAAAATTTCCAATTCTCGATTCGATGAGTTGTACGTCGTATTTTTCCAGTTGCTTTTTCCATCGAAAGGTGAAGGAGGGGTTGGGGCAGGTGTATTTTGTTGGGTTGACGCAATTAATAAATATCTCCATGTAGTTAACACCTATAAATGCGCAAATTCTCTGGAGTTCCAACTCTGGTTGGGTAACGAAATTTTCATATCTCAACTCAATCCATGCATCTTTATCAATTACAGCCTTCAGTGCCTCCCATTCTTTTTCAGCGGTTATCCAAAGGTCAGGTGCATAATAATACGATGCGCTCCAGCCCAGTTTTACGCTGGAGATGGCAATGTCCCGGGGGTCCCGGATGATATGGATATATTTTGCATTTTTGTAGAGATGGGGAATTTTTTTAAATCCTACGTGGACGGTGACACCCAGAATTTCTTTTTTACCCAGTGCCATATGGGCTTTATTATTTAAATATGCCCGGAGATCCTCCATGGAGGAGGGATTGGATTTTTCAGTTTTTGCGGTATTAGCGTTTTTCAGTACCCGGCCATTGCCATCAATGAAATTCACTGCAAATTCCCAGCCCCTGTCCCAGGAGATTTTAGGATGCTCATTTAACATTACTCGGAACAGGGTGGTTCCTGATCGTCTTGCACCTACAAGGAAAATAGGGGTGATCAAGATTTCATTTGTTTCCATTTCCCCTCCTTTTTAATGTCATTAATGTCAGGATCGTCAGCAGTTTTTGATCCACCGTTTAATCAAAAGGGAAATTTTGAAAATCCGGGTGCCTGGATTTTAAAAATGTTAAATCAATAAATTATCCCCCCAAAGGGCTAAAATATTACTAATATAGTATTTTGAATGTGGCTATTAAATATCAATTCTGAATAGTAGATTATGAGGACACTTTTTGTCAATAGATCTATGATGAAAATTCAAGCCTGATTCTTACTTGAAATAATCAGGATCATGTTGTGTTTTTAGGGCTTTTTGTCAAGATTTTTGTCTCCCCCATAAGTCCCTGAAATCTCCATGAGTCAATAATTATTGTGTGACTTATGGATAAGTTGTCAGGACGGCATCGTTCATGGGAAACGGTCTCCATATTTGCTGGGCCAGCCAGGCAGTCTTTGGAGGCGGTGCTATACAATTGTGTTACAGGGTGTTTTTTGAAAAAAGAGAGAGGTTTTTCATAAAATCCCTGTCTGGACCCACAAAAAATGGCCCATTAAGCAGGTTGGGTTTATTGTAACTGAAGGGAACTCCATGGATATCTGTCACAATACCGCCAGCGGCGGTGACCACGGCCTGTCCCGCCCCTGTGTCCCATTCCCAGGTGGGACCAAGCCGGGGATAAAGATCTGCCTTTCCAGCGGCCACCAGGCAGAATTTTAAAGAACTTCCCCGGCTCACAGCTTCATGGGAGGGCAGGGCGTTCAGGCATTTTGTCAAGGCCTCCGAGGGGTGGGACCGACTCTGGACCACCCGGATCGTATGACCGTCACCCGGGGGCACAATTTTAAGTTTTCGCTGTTTTGTCCGGGTAATCTCCCAGCATCCGCTTTCCACATCTGCCAGGTACATGAGATCCAGGGCCGGGGCATAGATGACGCCGGCAATGGGGATGTGGTTTTCTATCAAGGCAATGTTTACGGTGAACTCATCGTTTTTTTTAACAAACTCCTTGGTGCCGTCCAGGGGGTCCACCAGCCAGAATCGGTTCCATTTTTTTCTCTCTTCAAAGGAAATCATTTTTCCCTCTTCGGACAAAATGGGAATGGTGGGGTACTCTTTTTGAAGTCTGGCCGAGATGATTTCATGGGAACGGGTGTCAGCTTGTGTCAGGGGAGAATCGTCCGATTTAATGTCCACTGTGAAATCCGTGGCATAAATTTCCATGATACCTTTTCCGGCTGCTTGGGCCAGATCACTTAAAAGTTCAAGATCAATGGGGTGCTGGATCATATTATCTCCTTGTATGTTTTTATGGGGCTTGATCATAAGATGGGCCACTATACTGGTAATAAATTTTTAAGCATCATAAATTACTGAAATAATAACGTTTGTTTTTCGACATTGAAATCCCATCAAAAGGTGGCCGACGTTATGATCAAACCCTTTTTATGGTTTGCCATCCCATGGGCCATGTTAAAGTTGTATCTTTTACGCAATATCCAATTTTGATTTTTCTTGACGAGGCTGGTTTTTTATTTTTGTAAAAAACGAGGTCAGGCTTGGCTTATGGGAGTTATTAATTCCAAGTTTATGCATGTATCATTTTTTTATACAAGGCCACCATGTCATCGGCCTTGTGGCCCCACTCATAGCTCTTTACCCGGTCAATGGCCCGGGCTGACATCTTTTCTCTTATTTCCGGGTGTTCCAGGAGAAATTGGATTTTTTCGGCAAATTGCTGAACCAGATATTCTCGGGATTTTGGCTCTATCTTAATGCCGGTCTCTTCTGTGACGTATTCCCCAAGCCCCGCATAGTCTGGAACAATACAGGGAAGGCCACACCCCATGGCTTCCAGGGCCACGGCCCCGCCAAATTCACGCACCGATGGAAAACAGAACACATCACTTTGGGTATAATGGGTCAGGGTCTCTTTCTGGGGTATCCAGCCGGTGAAATGAACCAGCTCCTCCACCCCGGTGGTTCTGGTAAGTTTCTCCAGGGAATTCTTTTCTGGCCCATCCCCCACAATGGTGAAGGTAAGCCGTTTTTGTACTGATTCCGGGAGTGTGGATATTGCCTTTATGGCCATGTCCGCCCCTTTATATGCCACCAGTCTTCCCACAAACAATAATTTCATGGTCTTTGATGTGTGTTTTTTTGCAGTGCCTATAAATGATTCCAGGATACCATTTTCATGGAAAAGATCAATGCGGTTATCATCCATGTCAAAGAGGTTCATTAACATGTTTTGCGTGTACAGGGAGCCGGAAAGGGCTTTGTCAGCGGTTTGGTATGTTTTTCTGTAGCCTGGGATCAGGCGGGTGAACATCCTCAGAAAATTAAATTCGGCAAACTCTTTTTTTGCCACGGTGTCAAACCCCGGGGGAAAGGGAACCCCTCCATTCACTGGTCCTAATAAAAAAGGTGTGTTTTTGCAGTGATTAATAAGCTTTACCGGGTATCGGGGCAGAATGGGGGTCATTACATGCACCAGATCATATTCCCCGGAACGGATGAGGGGGCCATATTTCTGACTCACCCGATGGTTAAATTCAGCATAGATGGGATAGGAGAGGGCATGCTGCAATGGCCAGTTCACGGCTCCCCGGTCGGTGACGATTTTAATGAAGCGGTAATATCGTTTTAATAGAGACGATTCACGGATATAGTCAATGGTATGCTCACCCTGCACCTTTTCCAAGGCCGATTGATTTCGTTCGTGGGTCACCAGGGTGATACGAGCCCGTTTACGGATCTCATGGTAAAAATTATAAGATAAAAGGGGAACCGATGTCCATTCTGGATTACATTGTTCCACAACCATTAATATTTTTATTTTTTCGTTTTTCATGTAATTCCCCTTATTCTTTTGTTGGAATCGCTTCTTTTTTTGTAAGCCTGCCCGTGTGAAAGAGTGTTCTAATGATGATAGCGACAATGATGCCGAGAACAGCACCAATATTGTTTGCAATAATATCCTCCGGAGAAAAATGTCTTCCAGGTACATATCTTTGCATGAGTTCCAGTAAGAAACCCAGGGCTGGCATGGAAGAGGATACGCAAAAACCAAATTTAATGGATGAAAAAAAGGCAATGGGGAAAAAGCCTAGAAACCCAAAAGTGATGAGTCGGGCAAGTTTATCAATGCCCATATTAGAATTGTTATCGGAAAGGCTTGCCTGGGGAATCAGGGAGCTGACCACAACAAAAGCAATGCCTGTTATCCACAGGACAATAAGGGGTCTGGAGATGAGGTTTTTCCAGAGTGCATTTTTATTTAATTTCAGTGATAATTTTTTGGACCCGTTGGCCTTTTTTTTGATGCCCATGGTCTTTTTCTTCCTGGTTGTTCAAGGTTACGTTGCCTTTTTTAAGTTGAAACCGGGGGCCGGGGTAGTCGGGTGTCAACACAAATCGGGTTTCAGATCTCCATAATTTTGTTGCTCTGACAACAGTCTTGGGACGGGGGAGCAAAGGAGAGGGACTGGAACTCTTTTTTTTTCCCTGTCCCATGGCTTGCTCCTGATCCTGATCCTGGGGTTGGTGGGATGATTTCTGGGTGATCATGCCAGTGATCCCCCCGGCAAAGATAATATACATCTGGTTGACCATGGCATTAAGGGTGCAGTCAATAAGAAAAAGTAAAGGGATGATGGCAATGACCGCGCTGGGGGCAATTTCCGGTTGGGCCCAGGTTTTGGGATGGTTCTTCAGGGTGAACAAGAGCATGGGCAGAAAAAGAACAAGGGATACGGATATCAGCCCCATGAATCCCCTGCTGCCAAGAATTATTACCCAGAATCCGTCCGTGGTGCTCAAATCTTCCCCGGTATCTATATCATACACCCGGGCCCGGCCCCAGCCCCCCCAGCCAAAGAATGGTCTTTCCTGGGCTTTTTCCACCAGAATGTTTTCATTGTCAAACCTGAAGGCCAGGGAGGCAGCCCGATCTTCACTGAATTTTTCTGTGATCAGATCAATGGCATTTTGACCGTCCCAATATCCTGTGGACCGGGTGGAAATATAGGCCGGGGGAATTAAAAGCATCATCCAGATGAGCAGGCCTGTTTTAAGTCGGGCGGAGGTAAATAACGCAATGAGTCCCAGAAACATAAGACCAATGGCCCCGGATGATTTGCACATAATGGCGGAAAAGAGCATGACAAGGGATAATAGCCAGCTGGGCAGGCCCCATTGTTTTTTGGGAAACACCCCGGTTGCCGTGCACCATATCCCCACAAAGGCCGCCATGCACATAAAGGTGCCCAGCATGATGCCGTGCTGCATGAACACCATGGGACGATAGCCCCCCCCCCGGATTACCTGGGCAAAGGAGTGCTGCATATAACCGTAAACAATGTTGTGGGCCTGGGGGCTCATGACCAGTTCAAAGGCCACAAGGGGAATATAAATAAGTCCACAGATAAAAAGGGCCTGGCACAGCAGAAGATGGCCCTTGGGATCAGAAAAATACAGACGTCCAGCCAGGTAGGGAACTCCCCACAGGGTAAAGGTGTTAAAACTTTCCTGGAAGCCATCCTTGACCCCAAGACCATTGAGAATGGAAGAAAACACCACGGAAAAAAGCCATATGAGCATGGGGTAATCCACCGGGTGCAATGAAAAATTTTCAAGGGTTTCTCCATCCAAGGCCTTTATGGCAAACATGACACCAATACCCACTGCCGTCATTTTGTTATACAGAATCAAGGGGACATGGAGCTCTTCCATGGGCAGGAAGAGAACCGCACCGAAAAAAGCGATGATCACCGCTTTGGCCCCTCCATATTTGGAAAAAAAATAGAAGCAGGCAGGAATGATCATGATAAGGGCAAGCAGACAGACAAAATTTCCTCTCATGGCATTTTTTACTCCAGTGCCCGCCTGATCCGTGTCAGAAGGGGTTGTAAAAATGAATTTTCAATGCGTTTTTCAAATTTTCCCACATAGGGAGCTCCCCCCCAGTTGAGCACCGGAATTATTGCCGGTACCTGCTGTTGGATAAACAGTTCCGCCGTTCGCCTCAGATCTGTGTACGTAGATCGGTTACCCTGGATCACCAGAAGCAGGACATCTGAAAAGGCTATCAGATATTCGGTGAAGGCATTTTGCATCACAGGGCTGGAGTCCATGAGAACAATGTCGTAATTTTTTTTGGCCATGGAGATGATCATGCCATATATCAAGGTAGAGTTATGGAATTTTTCATTTCCAGAAGCAGGTAGAATATCCACATTCCTCTCTTCATCGGTGTAGATGCATTCGTTGAAGTCAGCTTCTCCATTGAGCATTTCCGCAATGCCCGGCTGGGATGGGGAAATATTGAGCAGCTTTCGCATGGCCGGATTGGCTGTCACGGCCTCAATGATCAAAATATTGGGATGGATCTGCCCCAGCAGGTTTCCCACGTTGAGTACGATTTCCGAAGTGCCCGATCTATCGTTGACGCCGTTAAAAAGAAAAACATGGGCATCATTGGTCTGATTTTCTTTGTAAATCCTGAGAGCAAGGCTGCGAAGGGCCTTGGATGTCACAGATGCGGGCGTTTCAAGGGTGACCCTGGAAAAGGGAACATGGGGCATGGCCCGGGAAATGGGCCAGGTGGACGGATGGCCCAGGGCATGGGTGATGTTCATGGGATTGGTGATACGATTATCCAGAAATTCCAGTACAAGGCAGATAAATCCAATGAACCCAAAGGGGACAACCAGGCAGATCATGACCAGTTTTTTAGCATTGTTTCCCGCAGGGGACATGGGCTTCTGGGCTCTGAGGGCAAAGGAGATTCTGCTGGGGGCATTGGATTGTACCCCCAGTTCGTTGATTCTGGATTCATATTTAAATAAAAGTTCCCGCATGTGCCGCAGTTCAGCCTGGGTCTGCTCTCCGTTAATGAGGCGTTCTGAATTGACTGCCGCCTCTTCCATGGCCTCTTCCAATTGGGTTGAAATGTCCTTGGCCGCATCCCTTAAGGCATCGTACCTGCTTTGCTCTTTAATTAAGTTGGTGGTCAATTCATAATCTCTTTTTCCATACACCGTCATATGGGCCAGTTTGCGCACCTCGTCGGTCATTTTTTTTTCATACTGGCTCATGGCTTTCATGCGCTCTTCAATGTAGGCTCTGTCTGAGCTGTTATCGCTCAACCCATCCAGTTTTGTCCTGAGTTCCTGGAGTCGCTGATAGGTCCAGGACTGGGTGGAGTCCAGGCCCCAGTCATTGGCCACTACCTCTTCCACAAAGGATTCCATGTCCAGTTTAGAAATTTTTTCCTTTTCCTGGAGTTTCTGGTTATAGGCGGTTTCAACATCCATGAGCATGAGATCTATTTTAACCTTGGCCTGCTGGAGTTGTTCAGCCCTTTTATAGTAGAAATTGTACATTTCACTGAATTCACTGGTGTGGGTTTTTCTTGCGATATCTTTTAATGTGATAATTTTATCATCTATATTTTCTCTCAGGTGATCCCTTTCCGATTGCAGATACTGGATCCGATTTTGGTTTTGCTGTTTTTGATGGGAGTCCATAATGTCCTTGTAGGATTCCATGACATTATTTAGCACCTGGGCAAGACCGGTGCGTCGGCCTGATTGGAGTTCAAGTTCAATGAGATGGGTTCTGCGGATGGTTTTCACCGACAGCCTTTTGTGAAGCATAAGAATGCATCTTTTCAGGGGAGCTCCCGGAAAAAACAGAGCATCCCTGTGTTCCGGGATCAGTCGTTCAATGGCTTCTTTAAGAACATCATGGCTTCTTAATCGGGTGGCCTGGGTCCTGGAATAGTCTGAATACTGCTGGAGAATGGAGGTGCCCTGGCCCTTTCCGATGATGGTCAGAACCACAGGGTCTATCTGGAGTTTGGAAGAGGCGATGTAATAGGGTTTGATGGCCATGAGGGCAAAGGGGATGAGCAGGGTAAAAATAAAATTACCCAGCACAATGATCGGGACGGTGTATTTTTTTAAAAACTTAAAGGTATCAAGGGGTTTATTTTTTTTTGTCCCGGGCAGAAGTTTTTTTGATGATATATCCATGGCTATGCCTTGTTATCCCCTGTACTTTCCGGGAAGCCGACGTTTTATCATGTTCCCCAGGGGGGTGGTCTCTTCACTTGTGAGAAAAAATTTCCAGAGAAGGGCAATGGTCAGGGCCACATGACAAACTCCCAGCACCATGACCTCCAGCCCTGCCATTATTCTTGATTGTACGGGTAAAGCAAGGGTTACAGCATATACGACCACGGCCACGCCCAGGGGGCCCAGGGTGGGGATGAGTACTGTTTTGAAAAAATGTTTAAAAGTGATGCAAAAGGCCTGGTTGGTTCTCCAGAACAAAAAGAGACTGCCCACGGTGGAGCTGGCAAACACCCCAAGTGATGCCCCCAGGATACCCATGAAGTGGGTGCCCATTGGAATCCACAGAAGTGCTGTCATGAGTTGAATGATAAGATATTCAAATTCCCGGCCCGATCGGTTGATACCTCGGAATACCAGGCTGGCAGGGCCGGTGCAAAGATGAATCATGTTGGATAGGCTGATGATCACCATGACCCCCACGGCACCAAGGTATTCATCCCCCACCCAGCAGGTAATCAGTGGTGTGGCCACGGCCATTAAAAAACCAAATACCGTGGCATTGAGCATTGCCAGCAGTCTTAAACCCTTAAGATAAAAGGTCTGAAGTTCGGTTTCAAGGAGCTGATCCTCCTCTTTAAAGCTGCGGTGAAGCCATCTTAAAAATGGGGTGACTGTGGCGATGATGAGCCCAATGAAGGCACACAATAACGCCGTGGGAAAGGCGTGCGCCAAGGGGGTAAATATATAGACAATGAGCACCGGCACCATGCCAAGTAAGGCAGAGACGATGAACAAAAAGAGGTATTTTTTTGCTCTCAGGCCAACGGGGGCTATCTCCCCCCGTTTCCACTGGCCACCAAGGTAGGAGGCCGCCGGGAAAAAAGGACCAAAGGCCGCCTGGGAGATTTTTCTACCGGTGAAGGGGAATTTTCGGCCAATCTCAAAAAGTCCTGTGCCTGCCAATCCCATGAAAGAGGCAATGATAAAACGGGCCAGGGATGCGTTGAATATTGACAGGGCACCCAAAACTTGAACTTTGCCCACATAGACAAAGAGTTCTTTAAACGCCGCTGTGTTAATAAGGGAGAACCGAATGGAAAAGCCCGGCAGTTTTTTAAAAACAAACAGGGTACAGATGAGCATCTCCCCAACGGTTTTGATGCCATAGGCATATAAAAGCCCTTTGATGCCCATTCCCAGGGGAAGGAAAATTAGAATGAGGGCCACCTCAAACACCGATGCCCCCACATTAACGCTTTTGGTAAAGGCTATCTCCTGGAGGCCATCCAGGATGGATCGAAATCCCCCCATGGTGAAATCAATGCAGAACACAAGGGTGGTCCCCATGACCATGAAGCTTGCAATGGCCATGGATTCTGGTTTGACATGGAAAAGGCCCAACAGCCATGGGTGGATAAAATGGATGGTGGTGTAAAAGATCAGGGCAAATATGAGCATGAACAGCATGCCCGTGGAAACGAGACTGTTAAGGCCCTTTAAATTATCCTCTGCATGGTATTGGGCCGTGAATTTAACGTAGGCCGTGTTAATCCCCACGGCTCCCACCGCCGCATAGGAAAGAATCACAAAACAGATGGACCAGAGACCAAAATCGGTGAGGGAAATATAGGTCAAAATGATGGGGGTCAGGGCAATGCGGCTTAAAAAGTAGATGGCCGTGGCCACCATACCAGCCATGGCATTTTTGCCTGCTTTTTTTCCCACCTTTGACAGACTACTTCGTTGTTTTTCATCCATTCTTAGTTATCATCTCCCCATATTTCCACACGTATCGGGTCCATGGCACCGAAATTTTCCAGAATATTGGTTCCCAGTTCAATGATCTCCAGGGATGGAAAAATTTTCTGGAGGACATAATTAAATCGACTGATGCCCTTTTCCGACACATAGAGGACATCATTGTCCTTCATGATATAATTCTGGCTGAAATCTGCAGATGTCAGGATGTGCTGTAGATCAATTTCCCGGACCTCTCCCTTATTGTCTTTTGTTTTCCGGATGAGGTAAAGTTTTGATTTTCTTGCGTCATTCGTGGGGCCCCCTGCCATCATAAGGCTGTCCAGCAGGGTGAGTCGCCCGGTCATGTTATAAGCCCCAGGGTTGATCACCTCTCCCATGACATATACCAGTTCCGACTGGCTTTCGGGTATGAAAATTACATCATTGTTCATGATGCGGGCGTTTAATGCCATGTTCCCGTGCTGGAGCAACTCGTTGAGATCAATCCAGATGATGGTATCATTGCCCCGGATGATGGAGCACTTGGTCAGGTAGGTGTCTTCGGCTTCCGTGGAATATCCCCCGGCAATGGACAGGGCTTCAAGCAGGGTTCCCTCCCCGGGGAAGGTGACCACTCCGGGATTTTCAACCCGGCCCAGCACAAAGGCCTTGTTGTTGTGGTATTCATCAATGGAAAAACTGATCTCCGGACTGCTGTAGTATACCTGGAGCTTGCCTTTAATCTCCTCTGTAACGCTGCTCCGGGTGCGTCCCTTTGTATGGATAAAACCAATTCTGGGAACAGTGATCACCCCATCTGGCCCCACGATCATTCTGGGTGCGGAGGCATCGGGGCGTCCCCACACGGACAGGCTTAATACATCACCGGGGCCGATGATGTATTGATTTTTTTTAATCATGGAGAGATGCAGCAAAGGGCTGGCACCAAGGTTCCCATGGACCGGGCCGGGGAAGATAATGGCATTATCTGCCTGATAGGTGGACTGGTGGGAAAATTGTTTTACCTCATCCGGGGTGGCAAATTTTGTGCTGGCCTGGATGTCATCCACTTCAAACACAGGGTCAGGGGGCGGTGGGGCCTGGACCTCTGGCTGTATGTCAGCGCAGGCGGTGAAAAAACAACACAGCAGTGCCACCAGAAAAAGAGAACAGTAACTTTGGACATTTTTCATTTGAGACGTTCCACTTTTTGGGCAGCAGGCCCATTTTTCAAAAATCTTTTAAGAAAAAGTGTCAGATTTTTTGGG
>JASFYZ010000006.1:0-7258 GCA_045046665.1 Desulfobacterium sp. | reverse complement strand
AACATATGAGCGGAAGAATTCTGGGAAGATTAGAACCAATACCGGTCGCGGGCTGAAATTATATTGCTCCAGAGAGACATCTTCGTCATAATCAGGTTTTTCCAGGTACTGCTTTAGCTTCTTCTGGGTGACAAACCGTCTCAGGGCGGCAAGGGATATCTTTTTGGTAAATTCATCTTCAAGAAATTTGTGAAAATTGCTGATGAATCGTGCTTTCCGGGTGATAAAAATAAACTTTGGATCATCATGATCGCAGGAAGCCTTGATCATTTCCACAAATCATTTCTCAACAGCCAGATCAACCGTTCTGTGACGTCCACTGCATTTTCTGCCATCCAGAATCCCTTGTTTGACAAGCTGTAGGGGCTTGGGGATGATACCGGTTTTTTTATACTGGTCTTTGTAATATTTTTTTTGCCTGCGCATGGATGAACCCTGCTTATTCATGATTTTTTATGAAGTAAACCTCAAACTGATCATATAGGGGCATATCCTCAATGTTGAAAGAGATGTCATTGTCCATTTTCACCTCCCGAAGGGGAAAAGGATGGAGATAAAATTCTTTCTCTTGTCTGAGATTGATATGGGGAATGAACTTAAATTTGGAAGGTTGAACAAGGTGGGGGGTATGAATGCAGGGGTTGGAAAAATAAAGCGTTACACTATTACTTCACTCATTGGAGGATGGCGTTACAGTATTTGAATCTTATCAGACAGGTCAGTTACGGTAGCTGCAATGATGAATCCATATATCGGTTTAGGACTCAGGGAGTTCATGATAATAAAACTACCCATTTTTGCATGGAGAGCTCCGGGTAGTGGCGATGAAGTTCATTAATATTGGGTATATTATTTACCATGAACTCCCTCAGTCTTAAATAATTTGCCCATTTTAGAACAAGCTATCGTTGATAGGATAGTTTTTCCCAATTTTTAAATGGATATGTTATTTAGGACTCATACCTAAATAAATAAGGAGAGAGCGAATGGAAATCAGCTACCATGACAAAGACGGCCGGGATGACGGCCCCCTGCCCCTGGAGGGGATAAAGGTCGTTGAGTACGGCGTGTTTCATGCAGGCCCGGGGGGTGGGGCCATATTGGGCGATCTGGGAGCAGAGGTGATCAAGGTGGAAGACCCGGTCGGAGACGGCATCCGCGATTGGACCAAGGTGGGGGCCATAGACATGGCAGGGCCTGACGGACGGAGTGTGACCTTTCAAGTGTCTAACCGGAACAAGAAGAATATTTGCCTGGACATCAAGACTGAGGCGGGCCGGGAGATTTTTAACCGCCTGATCCGGGATGCGGATGTGTTCATGATCAACCTGCGCAAGAGCACCACCCATAAGATGAATCTGGACTATGCGTCCATCCGCGCACTCAATTCCAGGATTATCCATGCCAGTGTTTCCGGTTACGGCCAGGAGGGCCCCCTACAGGATATCGGCGCGTTTGACCCCCTGGGGCAGGCCTGTTCCGGCCTGATGTTCTCCACGGGCGGGGAGTTACCGGCAATCTTACAGATCGGACTGCTTGATCAGGCCACGGCCATCAGTCTCTCCCATGCCATACTCGCGGCCCTGCTGGCCAGGGAGCGCCAGGGTATTTCCCAGGAGGTCCATGTCTCATTGTACGGGTCGTCATTATGGCTTCAGCATATCAACCTGATGCTGGCCAATACCTTGAAAATCGACCCCTGTGTGCCGTCAGACCGGTCTGAACATTCTCCCCTGCGGAATGTTTTTTGCTGCGGGGACGGTCAATGGGTGATGTGTACCCACCATCCCGAGGAGAAGTACTGGGAAACCTTTTGCCGGGTCATGGGTGTCCCGGAAATTACCCGTAATCCGAAATTCACCAATGAAAAAGGGGGACCCATAACCTCCGATGAACTGACCTCCCGGTTCGATGAAATTTTCACCACCCGGTCCCGGGATGAGTGGATGGCGGATTTCATGGCCGCCAAGCTCATGTTCGCCCCCATCCAGAAGGTGATGGATGTGGAAAATGATATCCAGGCAAAGGCCAATGGCTATGTTCGGCCAGCCCTATACCCCGGCCTGGGCGAGATAAATGTACCGGGCTATCCGGCCCGTTTCGGGAAATGCCGTCCCGGTACCCACACCCGGGGAGCAGACAAGGGAGAGCATACCGACCAGATCCTCCGGGGGCTGGGATATGATGCCCATGATATTGTTGCATTGAAAGGGAAAGGGGTAGTGCAGTAAAAAATATAATTGTATGATAATGAAGAGATGATTGTATGATAAAGATTAAAAAATTAAAATAGGGGAGCGTCATCTCACACGGCTGGGATATAAGGTGAGCACCTCCATCCGCAGCATTAAGGATGTCCCCATTCTTTATACTGCACGTGTCATTTTAAAATTTTCACTGAACATATTATGTGGTGGAAGGTCAGGGTACCTATGACTTACGAGAGGAAAAAAATATAAATGATTTTGATATTCCCCCCCCTGGGGAAAGCCTGTGAACCTCCGGCAGGCGTGGCTTTACTTGCCGGGGCATTAAAACAAAACGGCTTTGCCTGCACAGCCATTGATGCCAACATAGGAGGGCTGTTGTGGCTTGCCCGCAATGGCCTAACTCCCCAGGATTCATGGACCCGCCGGGCCGTGTCCCATTTTGATGAAAACCTTAGAGATCTTAAGACCCCCTCCCTTTATGCCAATCGGGGTAGATACCGTCAACGGGTCATGGATGTGAACCGGGTGATCAATGTCAGTTGTGCTCCCCGGTTCCGGCTTTCACTGTCGGATTATGTGGACGCTGAACTCTCTCCGGTGATAAGTGAGGATTTGTTGGCCTCTGCCCGAAATTTTAAAGACAATCCCTTCTATGGTTATTTTAAGTCAGTACTGGCACCGGAAATTGAAAAAAACAGCAGCCTCCATGTGGGATTATCCATCTGTTATCTGAGCCAGGCCCTCACCGGATTTGCCCTTGCCGGATGGATCAAGGCCACGTTTCCGGGTAAAAAAATTATTCTGGGTGGCGGGTTGATCACCTCATGGATGAGCGCTCCTACATGGAAGAATCCCTTTTCCCCCCTTATTGATACCATGATCCGGGGCAGGGGAGAGGAAGCGGTGGTGGCACTTATGCGGGGGGAATCATCTGGGGAAAAACAGGTATCTCTTCACCGGGTGGTGCCGGATTTTGATTTTTGCAATTGGGAAGATTACCTGGCCCCGGGTTCCATTGTTCCCTATCGCACGGCCACAGGCTGTTATTGGCGGAAATGCAGATTTTGCCCTGAAACTGTGGAGGGAAGCGCTTATAAACCCCAAAAAAACAGTGAACTTCTGGATGATCTAAGGCAGTTCCAGGAGCAGGTGAACCCGGCCCATGTTCATTTCCTGGACGATGCGGTGAGCCCCTCTTTTTTAAAAGCCCTTGCCACCCATCCCATGCCCTTTACCTGGTATGGGTTTGTGCGGTTCACCCGGGATCTTGCCGACCCGGATTTTTGCCGGGCATTGTACCAATCCGGTTGTCGCATGTTAAAGCTGGGCCTGGAATCCGGGGATCAACATGTCCTTGAGCAAATGAACAAGGGAACGAATCTTGGCATGGCCACCCGGGTGCTTTCGGCCTTGAAACAGGCCGGTATTGCCACTTATGTGTACCTGTTGTTTGGCACCGCCTTTGAAGATGAGGTGGCTGCTGATAAAACCCTGAACTATGTGGCAGAGAATAGTGAGAATATCAGTTTTTTGAATCTGGCTATTTTTAATCTTCCCCGGTTCAGCCAGGAGGTTCCCCTTCTTGAAACCCATGCCTTTTACGCGGGTGATCTCTCCTTGTACCTGGGGTTTAACCATCCTCTGGGCTGGAATCGGCGGCAAATTCGTATCTTCCTGGATAAAAAATTTAAAAGACATCCTGCCATTGCCCCCATTCTGAGGAATGACCCCCCATTTTTTACCTCCAACCATGCGATGTTTGTCCCGTCCTGAAAAACAAAGAACGAGGTCATAAAAAATGGACTCAGGCTTGGCTTATGGGCGTTATTGATCCCGATCTATGTACGCTGGAAACTCCCGGGAATAATGCCCACACGTCAAGTCTGCCCCCCTCCCCATGACGCAAACAAGTTGTAATTGGTTGTGAATTCATGTAAATAACACTCTTTTGGAATCATAAAGGAAAATAATGACCCCAAAGGCAGCAAATATGCATGGGGTCGTAAATAATAAGGATATAGTGTGTTACTGGACGTTCGTTCTTTAAGCTGCACCATCGGACAAAAATTAATTTTCACGCCACTTTCCTTTCAGGTGAATCATGGGGAAATGGTGTGCATCGAGGGCGGTTCCGGCAGGGGAAAATCCTCCCTTCTTTTTGGCATCCGGGGAATCAGCCAGGAAGAAAAACAGTACACCGGTGAGATTCTTTGTAAGGGAGCCCCCTTGGATGCCGTGGCCCGGCAACGCATGGGGCTTATTCTTCAAAATCCCCACTCCCAAATGATTTCCACCCTGGTGCGTGAAGAGTTGATGTTTGGCCTGGAGGACAGTGAAACCCCTGATATCCAGGAGCGTTTTCATAAGGAAGTGGCCCTGCTGGGCCTGGAGCCCTTGCTGGACCAGCCTGTCAGAACCCTTTCTTCCGGTCAGAAACATCTGGTTGCCATTGGTGCTGCCGGGATGTTGCATTCTGAACTGCTGTTAATGGACGAACCCTTTCTCTACCTGGATCCCACTAACATTTGTAAAGTTCTTGATTATATCAGGTATCTCAGGGGGCAGGGGGTGGGCGTGGTACTCACTTCACATCCTGGTATTATTCCTTCCCACGAGGTGGATAAAGTCATTTTGCTGGAATCTTCCACCAAAAGAGTGTTCTCCTTTCCTGAAATAACACTTTTTGATCCGTCTCCGGTATCTCCGGGTAAAAAAGGGCTGGTCCTTGACCGGGTGGGATATGGGTATGATGGAAAAGTGCTTCTGGCAGCGGATATTTCCCTTAACCTCACCAGTGGAAAAGAATTTTGGATTGAAGGGTGTAACGGCTCCGGCAAAACAACTTTTCTTAAAATTCTGTCCGGCGCCCGGGAGCCCGAACTGGGCCAGGTGATTCAGGCGGATGACCAAGCTCCATGCCGGGTCATGACCCTGACCCAGAATCCAGACAGACATTTTTTTGAACCCACGGTTCAAAAAGAGATGGCTGCGGCATTAATGGGTAAACAGCGGGATCTTGAAAAATTAAAGGCAGCAATCCCTGAAATTGAGACCCTTTTGAGCTGTGTGGGGCTGGCCGAAAAATCACAAATTTCTCCATTCAAACTTTCCTTTGGGGAAAAAATTCATCTGGCCGCAGCCCAGGCAGTTCTGTTACGTCCGGACTTTATTTTTGTGGATGATATCTTGGGATTTCTGGATGGCCAGGAACGGGAACATTTGCTTTGTTTTCTGCGCATGGCCATGGCCCGGACCGGCTGTGGCCTGGTCTTCACCAGCAGTCGGGGCAAATATGTCAATGATCCGGACGTCATGGTGATCCGCCTGGAAGATTATATCCCCGGATCAGGGGAAGCGCTTTCCTCCCAGACATCTATCCAGGCATCTGATTCCCTAAACAAAAGGAATGGGAAAAAAAAGAGAGAGGAAAAGGGCATTTTTAAACGTATGTTCCGGGCATTCAAGGCCCCGGCCTATGATTATGTGGCCGGGAAATCTGTCTTGCACAACGCCTCCCCCCTGATAAAAATGGCCATCAATATGGCCATCTGGTTTCTCATATATACCCTTGGACCCGGGGGGTATCCTTCACTGGCGGCGCTTTTATTTCTCTATTATCTGCTATCCGGTATGGGGGTGGGCCGTTTTTTTGCCGACAGCCGATTCTTTGTGATTCAAACGCTTATTTTTGCGGTATTCATGCCCATATTCCGCTGGAATATTACGGCCACAGGGGAGGGCGTTCTGGCTGGAATTCGGGTGTGGCTGTTTTTTATTCCTGTTATGGTCATGATGCGAACCACCACCGTTGGGGAGTGGATGTCTCTTTTTTCCCGATTTTTATCCCGGAATAAAAAACTGGCCATGGGCATTGCCTTTGGACTGCTTCCCTGCATCACCGCCGATGCCAGGGAAATCATTCACATCCAGGGGCAAAAGGGGCTGGTGCCGGACAAAAAGGATTTGCTCCATCCCAAGCAATTGTTTGTGGGGCTCAAGGCCGTGTTTATTCCCCTTTTGATCCTTATAGAAGATATCTCAACACTGGCGGGATTGTCGGTGAAACTCAAAGGTATGGAAGACTGATGCAAGAAAAAGAAACACCCCTTCAGACAAAGAGTCCCAAGGAGCACCCGATAACACATGAAAATGAGCTTGAAAACCTTCCTCCAGACGAAAGTGCTCCCCTCCATCCCAACGAAAACCAGGTACTCCATGGGGCTGAAAATCAGCCGCTTTATCTAAGTGAACATCACACAGAAAATCAAAAATCGCGGTTGACGATTTCAGAGACAATTTTATTGACGGTGTTTGCCCTGGTGTCTGTTGCGGTGAAACAGATGCTTCGCCTGGATCTTAACCTTCCCGGCCACTCCTATGTGGTGTATATTTTTTTTCTGGTGTTCGGCCCGTGTTATGTGAACAAAAAAGGGGCAGCCGCTTACATGGGTATTGTGGCAGGAATCTTTGCGGTGATTGCAGGGTCACGCAAAGGGGTGCTGGATATATTGCGGTTCTGTATGCCTGGTTTGTTCCTGGAATTGACCCGGTATCTGCCCACCCTGGGACATCCCCTGGTCAACCGGGTGGTGGAGGGCGTGCTGGCGGCCCTGATCATGCATGTGGTTAAATCCGGGCTCAACCTCATCACAGGAAAACCCCTGGAGGTGGTGCTGATTAAGTTTTATCCCGGCCTTCTCACCTATCCCCTTATCGGGTGCGCCTGTGGGGTGTGTGCCTATTTCATGTATGGTGCCGTGCGGGAATACAAAGGCAGGTAAACGGTAGTTGCTTTTTATATGAAATTCCGTCCAAAGATCTGGAATTATAAGAGTTTCATCTTTTGTTGTGGCAGGTGGTTACTGCCATGTAGGTTTATTAGAAAATAAAACTTCCGGGCAAGCTCAGCAGAGCCCCCCGAGGGGCAATAGGAACCGGCCAATTGGGCCGTCTACGGTTCCGGGCCGGGCTCATTGCCCGTCGGGGGGCGGCATGATAGCATTTTCAATATTCGTTGTGTCCGGCAGGACATGCCCGTTATATAAAAA
>JASFYZ010000005.1:0-28820 GCA_045046665.1 Desulfobacterium sp. | reverse complement strand
TGAACACCACCACAAAAGGCTCGGCATGTTGTGGGTTAGGTGGAGGTGTCAGGGTTAATTTCCCCTTTGATTCCATTGAGATGGCAAATCAGCGGCATACCTATGCAAAAGAGCTTGGCTGTGACACCTTGATAACCAATTGTGCAGGCTGCCTTCAAAATTTAATTGAAGGTAGCGGTGGCTCTGACCTGAAAATTTTCGATCTCACAGAATATGTTGCAGAAGCAATGGGGATTAAAGTAAAACGCTCTGACCAAGATGATCGTGAAACCATTAATCTGCTGAATGAGGTTTATTGTCAGTGCCTGCCTGCATATGGTGAGCGAAAGATATTTTGCTGAGGACTCGCTTCGTAAGCGCTCAATGAACCCCATTTTTTCAGGATAAGTCTATAAGTATTGACCTGGCCATGTGACTTAATAATCAGGTAACTATTAGCTAAGATTATGGAAAAATGAACATGGTTTTTGCCAGCCTCAAATGCCTTGAAAAATGGGAATGCACCCTAAGTATGTCATTTTTTACTATCGTCCAAGTCCCTAATCTCAGATTTATCCATGTGTCCATGCCGCTTCACGGCGACATGGACAACCCCATTTATTTTCCTATATCTCGGCTCGGCATCCTGACCCCATTCGTCCTCCCCGGGTCTCAAGGAATACAATCCATCCCGGCAAATTCAGGTTCATGTAAGGGAATCAGAATGTCTGCCATGTCCCGAATTTTCAGCATAATATCATAGGCATCAAAGGCATTTACCAGGGTTCCCGGCGGAATAACCTCCATCTCCATGGCCCGGATCTCCTTTGGGGGTTCAAAATTTTCTTTGATTACACAAAATCCTGTTATAATCGCCTTTCCTTTATCCGTATCAATGGCCACACTCATGCCCCCATCGGTGTGAACCGGGGTATGAATACAGGTGATGCCGGGCACCACTTCGGTGTCGCCGGTCATTACCCGAATTTGCCCATTTTCTTCCACATCTTCGATGTAATCCTCCAGATACCGGAAATCCAATGGATGGGGATCATGGACCCGCTTTAACTCTTTTTCATGGACATAAATCTCCGCATTTATGCACTTATAATCGTTTTCACAATGGTCGTTGTGAAGATGGGTGTGGATAATGATGTCAATGGATTCAGGGGTGAGACCAAATCTGGCAAGCCCCTCCTCAAATCTATAAATCTTCCCCCCAATGGCCTTTTCCCGCTCTTCCGATTGAATGGGGCTCATTTCTCCGGTGTCCACCAGAATTTTTTTATCCCCTCCCTTGATATACCAGCTATAAATGGGAATGGTATAAGACTCCCCTGCCCCGTGCTGATAGGTCATCATACTTTTATCAAACACCTTGGTTCCAAGAACAATGGGATGAATAGTGTAGGTTGTCATGCCGATTTTTCCCACACCTTGGGCATATAATTTTCCGGCAGATGGGCTGAGCCTTTGATACAGGTCATGCCAGTATCCTGATGAACTTGGTCAATGATGGCATCGATGTTATCACAGAATCCGCCATCGGCATCTTCCCATTTGCCCTCTCTTTTGGTGGCAAAGGTACAGGTAACAAAATGGATGGCCTCCACTCCCTTGGATTTTAAGATTTTTGCAAACCCCACCACATTATCCCCGGGACATCTACAGGTAAATACTCCGCCGGGCATAGAGGCAGAGGCATCTTCATACCGGGCAAATCCTTGTTTATTCTCAACCAGGCAGCTAAAACACCCGGTCAACGGGCAACGATTTTCATTTTTTTCACAGCGAATAATGGCAATTTTTGTCATGGACTTTACCTTTTGTTGTTCGGATTATCGGATCAAATGATTCTGTCAATGGCTTGTCAAGGATTGTTCAGGTGACATCACTCAATAAAACGTTTTTTGACAAGCTGTTACGGAATGCATGATTTAAGAATCGAATCCCCACATATAGTTATTTATTGAAACCAAGATCGCTACAGATGGCTGTTTCGGGAAAATAATTTTTATTCCGTAACAGCCTGTTGAGCTGATTTTAGGGAAAATGGGTCAGGCAGAAACAAGTCTGAAAATTAAAGCTTAGAGTAGCAGTGATGCATAAAGGATGATTCAAAATTATCTGCCCCTTGATTTTCCCGGTATTATAATAAATATTGAGCATATGTCAAGAATGAGAATTTAATAAAGTTTGTTGGTGAAGAAAAATACAACAAACTGATGAGCAAATCAGAACTTATTATGAAGAATCAAGGTATTTGAATATTTTTTAACAAAAATTTTTAATATTATGAACATTATTTAATGAATTTAGAACCGTATAACCGCCACGGGCGGACCGATATTCTGATCTGGGTCCGCCCCCCAACAAAGATTGAAAAAACCGTGGAGTTGGCTGTAGTTTTTCTTATAAATATTAACTTTGGCCTTAGGTACACTTTGGTACCTTGGGACCGATAGCACAGGGAGAACTGCGGCAAAATATGCAGCCCTGGCAGTCACAACTGTTTAAGCGTCCACCACCTCAGCCTTGATGATGGTAATGGTCTCTGTGGGGACATCCTGCTGTCCTCCCTTGGTACCCGTGGCCACGCCTTTCATCTTGTTTACCACACCATGGCCCTTGGTTACCTTGCCAAAAACAGCATAGCCCCATCCCTGGGGAGTTTTGGCTGTATGGTTCAGAAAATCATTTTTCTTTACATTGATAAAGAACTGCGCGCTTGCACTGTGAGGATCCATGGTCCGGGCCATGGCAAGAGTGTAAGCATCGTTGGAGAGTCCATTATCTGCTTCGTTTTCAATGGGAGCCTCGGTGGCTTTCTCTTTCATATCTTCTGTCATGCCGCCGCCCTGGACCATGAATCCATCAATCACCCGATGAAAGATGGTACCGTCATAATGGCCTGAGTTTACGTATGATAAAAAATTTTCCGCACTTTTAGGCGCCTTATCAGTGTCCAGTTCCACAACAATTTCACCCATACTTGTCTCAATCCTTACCATTTGCAATCACCTGTAGTTTCATATAAAATTAAAGTTAAAAGAGATGGGGATGAAACCCCTTTTTCAGGTATTTCATCCCCACAATATATTCATTATTCCAAACATTGGAAGCTAAAACCAGAACCGCTTTCACCACCACGTGACAAAATCAGATCAGGTCCTGACCTTGGTCCACATCAGTGGCCTGCCATCTCTTCTGGAGCCACAATTGTCCCTTTTTTCTGTCTTAATACCATAAGTTCTTCCTTCTGACCATGGAGAACCTTAAACAAGGTGTCAGGAATATTCTTTTCCTTGGAATAGGCATCAATCTGGAATTCTAACCGTTCAATGATATTATCAACGTACAGGGAAAATTGCTTAATGTATAGCTCATGGGAGTATTCCTTTCCAATGACCTCCATGAAAAGGCCTTTCAGATCCTCGTACAAGGGCAGATGACCAATGGGGGTTTCAATTCTTTTGACTTCTCCATGGGCATACCGTTCCAGCCAGGAAAGCCATACCTTTACATCTCTTTTTTCCCCCAGCAATTTTTGGGAATCCCCTCCCCTTGCCCCGTCGGTCAAAAAATAATTGAGACCCGCCATGACAGGTTTCTTGTCAGTGGCAATGGCAGGGTTGCCAAAAAATTTAAGCTGGGCATCCATATAATCCCCCAATGCCCCGGGAATAAAGGCGGCATTGGCCCAGGGGGCCCGTCGGACACCCGTGACCCCTAACTCCGTTGCCGTGGCTGCAGAGACAATACAGGCCCCCAGCACCACACCATGTTCCTCATTTTTAGCCACCCACACCGGAGGCATGGTATCACCGTCCCGACCACTATAGGTGATCATCCGGGTTTCCACCCCATCCGGATTTTCCGATTCCTGGGAATAATTATCCAATGCCGTTGCAGCAAGGGTACACCTGGAATTGGCATGGGAAATGGGCACGGGCTTGCCATGGGCATCGGTCATGCCTTTGTACCATTCTCCCTGGAAGTTGAATCCCTTTTCCGGCGAAGGTTCTCCGTTACCCACCCAATGGGGTTTTTTATCTTCATCCACCAGTACATTGGTCCATATCACTTCAGTACCGGGTTTTCGCAAATTTTCCATGAGCTGGGGGTCTCCCTCCCAGTTCACATCCTGAAGTATGCCAAAAATACCGCATTCTGGATTGATGGAACGGACGGATCCGTCTTTGGCAATCCACATCTGGGCCAGATCATCCCCCACAAAGCAATCCCCGGCCATGGCTGTGGTGGTTTTTCCACACCCACTGGGGGCGGCCCCGGCGCACCAGGAAACCCGGCCCCCCGGTCCTTTAATTCCAGTGATAAACATGTGCTCGGACAGCTCTTTACCCCGATTTTCATACACAGCTTTATCCACGGCAAAGCGATGATTTCCCTTTTTCAGCAACAGGGTATTGCCCGCATAGGTGCAGTTAAAGCTGTAGGTGGTGCGATAACTTCTGTCCATGAAAACCCGGGCATTGGGAAGATCTTCGTGTCGATTCTGACCCTCACTGTGAATATTGGTGAAGAAATGACCCAGTGTTTCCACCTCCTGGTCAAATCCATGAAAGGCATTTCGATAGAGAATCTCAGCACTGTGGGACACATAGGCGGAACTTGTTATTTCAAGAGCAGGGTTAGCAGCCGGTGCCCCCACAGGTCCCCGCATGTAAAATCCCACAATCATGGTTTTATCTTCCATGATGCCGGTCATGTGCGTATTGATCTCCACCAGGGCCTGGTCCCGTTCCATGCGATTGGCAAGGGTACTCACCGCTTCATTGGGATCCGTGATGTAAAAGGTCCTGTCAACAATGCGTCCCTGCTCCTCGGCCAGATCATAATGAATGGTATGATCCGGCATGGCAAGGGGGGCTTCTTCTTTGTTTTCAAGAGCAAGATCTCGAATAAATTGACGGTCTTCTTGGGACCCGGTATTAATGAAAACCGAGCGGGGTCGCCCCACGGCAATGGCATTGGCGATGCGTTTCAGCACCTTTTCATTTTTTATGGTTTTCAAACGATCATACTGGATAGCATCCATGTATTGTCTAAAAATTTCATCCATTTGATTGGTAGAATCTACTTTGCCCAGAGTTTCAGCTATATCCGGCCCCACGTTTTTCTTCAGCATTTTTATTAACTTTTACCTCATTTTGGATTACTTTTTTTTATAAAAATTCATGAAAACCTCAAAGCCAGAAACCCTTGACCTGAAAGCCTTACGTGATTTTATTGTATTATCTATTGCATTAAATATTATTCTTTAACACGTTCTTAATAAAAAACAAATATTTTAAATTTTTTTTTGCCCTGAAACCCAGATTATGCTATCAGTCATCTCATGATGACACCTAATACAACGACACAAATAATCAGCATATCCAATCAAAAAGGTGGCGTGGGTAAAACCACCACTGCGGTGAACCTGGCTGCGGCCCTTGCCGCCTCTGGTAAAGAGACCCTGCTTGTGGACTGTGATCCCCAGGCCAACGCCACCACGGCCACGGGTATTGACAAGCCCACCCTTGGGGCATCCCTGTACCACGGACTCATCGGTGATGAAAGCCCCCAAACACTTATCTGTGACACAGAAATTAAAAAATTAAAAATTCTGCCCTCCAATGTGGACCTCATTGGGTTTGAAGTGGAGATGATGAATGTTCCACGGAGGGAACGAATATTGGGAAATCTTCTGTCAAAGGTGGCGCCGCAGTTTCAGTACATCATCATTGACTGCCCCCCCTCTTTGAGCCTCTTGACCCTGAATGCACTCACCGCCGCAGATTCAGTGCTTATTCCCCTGCAAAGTGAATTTTTTGCTCTGGAGGGGCTGGGACAATTGCTTGAAACCATCAAACGGGTTAAGGTCTCCCTGAATCCCAGCCTTCGCATTGAAGGCATTCTTTTGACCATGTACGATAAGCGCACCAATCTGGCACGGCAGGTTGTGGAGGATGCTGAAAAATATTTCAAAGAGATGATTTTTAAAACAAAAATTCCCCGCAATATCAAGCTGGCAGAAGCCCCCAGCTATGGCATGCCGATTATCTCCTATGACATTCGCTCCCCTGGTGCCAGCAGCTACCTGGCCCTTGCAAAGGAACTCTTGACCAGATGACAGGAAAGAAAGTAAGAAAAACCGGCCTTGGCAGAGGCATTTCTGCCCTCATTCCCGACATCCAGCCCATGGATGAAAAATCGGGCAGTTTTTTCATGTGTGACATTGAAGATATTGTTCCCAACCGGTTTCAACCCCGAACCATCTTTTCTGAAGAGGATCTGGAGCATCTCAAAGATTCAATCATTGAACAGGGTGTTTTGCAACCTATTCTGGTGAGGAAGCAAAACGACAAATACGAACTCATTGCCGGTGAGCGTCGATTCCGGGCGGCCCGACGCGCCAATCTCAACCGCATTCCAGCCATTGTCCGGAACCTCTCCGATGAACAGATGCTGGAGGTCTCCATCATTGAAAATATCCAGCGGGCCAATTTAAACCCCCTGGAGGAGGCAGAAGCCTACCACCGACTCATCACAGAGTTTGAATATACCCAGGAAATGGTGGCAAAAAAAATTGGCAAAAACCGATCCACCATCACCAATTTTCTGAGATTAAGAAAACTACCCGGGGCCATCAGTCAAAGCCTTGCCCAAAATCAGATTTCCATGGGACACGCCCGGGCACTTCTGGGGGCTGGAACCCAGGCCCGTCAAATCAAAACCTGGGAGACGGTGATCTCAAGGGATCTATCTGTTCGAGCCACGGAGCAGTTGGTTAAAAAAATAAAAGGAAAAGCAGATGTTCCGGAACCAGCCGCCCCCACCCCCGAAACAATGGCCCTGGAAACCATCTGTAATAATCTTACCCAGAAAATTCAATCCAGTGTAAAGATCAAAAAAAAAGGGAATAAGGGTAAACTGGAAATCAGCTTCAAGAATGAGCAGGAGTTCCAAAAGCTCATCCACCTTCTGGACAATATTTCATGAAAATAACCATTGCAAAAACAGCTGGCTTCTGTATGGGGGTCCGCCGGGCCGTGGACATGGTATTGAATACCGCAAACCGCACCCAGGATCCCATCTGCACCTACGGCCCTCTAATCCATAACCCCCAGGTCCAGGAGATGCTCCGGGAGAAGGGGATTGCCAGTATCAAAGAAATTCCAAAAAAGGGCCAGGGCACCATTCTCATCCGGGCACATGGGGTGCCGCCCCAGGATAAGATGGCCCTTAAAGCTGCGGGGTTCAAAGTCATTGATGCCACCTGCCCTCGGGTGATCCGGGTCCAGACCATCATTGGCAGACACAATGAAAAGGGATACACCGCCATTATCATCGGTGATGCAGACCATCCCGAGGTCCGGGGACTTCTGGGCTATGCCGGTGACAGAGGGGTTACAGCCTCCACCCTGGAAGAGGTAAAGGCATTACCCGCCTTTGATAAGGCCGTCGTGGTAGCCCAGACCACCCAGAACACCTCCTTGTACCAGAAAATAAAACAATGGATCACCGAAAATCATCCCCATTACAAACTCCATAACACCATTTGCAATTCCACGGAAAAGCGCCAGGCAGAAACAAGGGAGATTGCCCGAAAAAGTGACGCCGTCATTGTGGTGGGGGGAAAGCACAGTGGTAACACCCAGCGACTGGCCCAGATTGCCAAGGCCACTGGCAAACCGTCCATGCACATCGAAGATGTTTCGGAACTGGATTATCAATTGATAGACCATGCAGACTCCGTGGCCATCACCGCCGGGGCATCCACCCCCAACTGGATCATTAGCAAAACCTGCCGGGCCATTGAAGAGCATATTCGTGCCAGCCGGAAAAAGAATCGTTTTTTTTTCCAGGCCCGAAATCTGCTGCTGAAAACAAATGTACTGCTGGCCATGGGGGCTGGATGCCTCACCTGGGCTTGTGTTTCCCTCCAGGAACTGGACAGCACATTGATCCACGCCACCGTTGCTGCGCTGTATGTTCTTTCCATGCAGATCCTGAATAATCTTTTAACCATCTCATCGGATCGATACAACCACCCGGAGCGGGCACAATTTTATGAGACCCACAAAAAAACAATGACAACCCTGGCCCTGGCCAGTGGCGGGGCCGGTCTGATACTGTCTTTTTCCCACAGCATAACGGCGTTTATAATCCTCATGCTCATGAGTTTTTTGGGACTTACCTACAACCTTGGCATTTTTTCCGTGTTGCCCGGTGTAAATCGATTTAAAGCATTAAAGGACATCCCCGGTTCAAAGACCATCCTCATTGCGGCTGCCTGGGGAACGGTGACCTCCATCCTTCCGGCCATGGAAAACTTCAAACCCCTCTCCGTGGGAATATCCTTTATCTTTGCCACAGGCTTGGTCTTTGCCAGAACCGCTTTTTTCAACGTGCTGGAAATGCAGGGGGACAGGATCACCGGCAGGGAAACCCTGCCCCTGATACTGGGGGAAACCCGGAGCCTGGCGTTGATTAAAAATGTCTTAATCACCCTGACCATGGTGCTTCTTTTTGCAGCCATTCTTGGTATAACAGGCCCCATCGGTTTTTTACTGGCAACGCTTCCCACCCTTTTGATCAACCTCATTGTGCGGTGTGAAAACGGATATCTACTTCCGGGAAGTAACCTTGAGTTCATCGTGGATGCCCATTTTATCCTGGCAGGTATCATGGGCGCTTTCATGTAAGTACGGCCCATGGGATACAGCAGAACCCCCTTGATTTGCCTGGCAAAGGATGCTTTGGATTTTGGCATCCTTATGTTGCCACAGGCCATTTAACCACTGGCAAAAACGGTCCCTGAAGGGGGCATCATTGAAGAAATCCCCCACCATTTCTCTGGGGACAGGCATGGCCTCCACATCCACAACAATTTTTTTCACCCTGCCGGAGATGAATCCCCAAAAGTTGTCCGCTCCCTGGGGATAGACGATGGTGACGTCAATGATGGCGTTGAGATTTTTTCCCATGGCCCCCAGCACAAAGGCCACACCCCCGGCCCGGGGGGTGAGCAGGTGCTGGTAGGGGGATTTCTGGGCGGTATGTTTTGCCAAGGCAAATCGGGTGCCCTCCACAAAATTCATGATGGAAATGGGAAGTGCTTTGAATTTTTCACACGCTTTACGGGTACTTTCCAGATCTTTTCCTTTTAAATGGGGATTCTTTTCCAGAAACTGACGGGTATAGCGGCGCATAAAGGGAAAGTCCAGTGCCCACCAGGCAAGTCCCAGAAAGGGCACCCAGATTAGCTCTTTTTTTAAAAAAAACTTTAAAAAAGGAATCCTGCGGTTAAACACCGTCTGAAGCACCAAAATATCCATCCAGGACTGATGGTTGGAAAGGACCAGATACCACTCCTGCATTTCCAGGGCATCCAGTCCCCGGACATCCCATTCAATGCGGGTAAAAATCCGGGCATTAAACATATTGATGCTGATCCAGGCCGTTGCGACGGCAATGAGCCACTTATCACAAAGAACCCGGCAAGAGGGTAGCCGCACGGTGAACTTCACCAGTGCCATCATGAAAATAATTGTACACATTATCACTGTATTGATAAGGTAGCATAAAAATGACAACATGCCCTTTACCGGGCCGGGGAGAAAATTAAGCATATAATTTATTCCTGTAAGCACAATTCAATTTTAGGGCAATTCCATTATTCCCTTCAGGATAGGCCCTGTTGATCAATATATTTTTTAACAGTCCTGCGGTCCATGCCAGCCCGCCGGGCCACCTTTTCATAGGCTCCATGTTTATCATAGAGCAACTGCAGGTAACCGGATGTCAACTCTGAAACCGTCATATCTCCGTTGTCCAACCCCTTGATCAGGCGGTGCTTAATGTCATCTTTCTTTTTTTTCTGCAATTGTTCGTAGCCCCGCCGGAGCATGACCTGCTTGACACACTGCTCAAGTTCACGGACGTTCCCCGGCCAGTGGTAATCGTTTCCAAGCTCCCTGTCAATCATGCGAAGCACTTTATTTACCAGTTCATCACACCGGGTTCCCATGATCCGTTCCACGGTGAATGTCAAAAGGGCCGTCAATTCTTCCGGTTCCTGGAGAATTCGTTTTCGTAAGGGGGGCATTTCAATAACATCAGAGCTGAGGCGGTAATAAAAATCATCCCTCAGTACCCTGCCCCCGACAATATCATCCATGGAACGGTTGGTGGCGGCAATGACCCGCCCCTGGAACCGGGATTTCACATGGCTACCCACAGGAGCAAACACCCGATCCTGGAGCACCTGCAAAAGCTTGATCTGAACATGGTTGGGTACCTCACCAATTTCATCCAACAAAATAGCACCATGGGGGCTGCATCTATCAAACACACCCGGATAGTCCTCCACCGCCCCGGTAAAGGCCCCTTTTCTATGGCCAAACAATTCTGATTCCAACAGGGTTTCGGGGAATTGGGAAAGATTTAAAGAGATAAACGTGCTGGTAAAACTGTCGGCAAAACATCCCTTCTTGCTGTCAAAGGGAATAAACCCACTGCGGCCCACGGCCATGGCAGCTGTTCCCTTGCCCGTGCCGGTTTCTCCCAATATCAGGGTGGAAAAATCTTCCATGCGGTTCCACAGATATTTATCATACCACTCAATATTGCTGGTAAAGACATTGTTCCATAATTTTCGTTTCAACTCTTTCATACAGGGGCTTGTGCCCACAAGGGAGGTGGAGATAAAAAAAAAGGCCCGGCGCAACTGAAAGGAAAAGGCAAAATAGTGGTCATGACAGCTTTGGGGGAATCCCCTTTGCTGGAGCATGGATATGGCCTCCCGGGCAAAGGAGACCTTGACAGGCACATCTCCCGCAGAGATCTGGTCCATGATCAACTGGTCAAAATGGTCCCGGAACTTATGAAAAATATCAAAAAGGAATACCACACGGATCAGGTTTTGATCCTGGCCCCTGAAGGCATCCAGGGTGGCACACCCCTCTTTTTCCAACTGTTTTACCCGAATGCCAATCTCTTCGATACAGCGATCCACACTCTCCCTGCGGGAAACCGAGGGGAAAAGTCCGGCAATGGTTCTGTCCAGCTTTTCCCGTAGTTCTCCAAAGGGATTGGCAAAGGCGGCATGATACACTGTTTTAAAAAAACGTCGCTCTTCACTGCTGAATTTTCTAATTTTGGTCACCTTGCCTCCTGAACATTGGAATTTGGTTCCAACGGCTACCATAAGTTTTAAATAACACCCCTGGCAAGCCCTCACAACAAAAATTGAAAATGGTGCTATGCCGCCCCCGCCGGGGGCTCTGTTGTGGGTACTGTTATTTCGGACTCATTCCTAAGTGCTGTGCATTTAATGTATGGCCCCACTCATCACATGTACAATTTCCTGTGTAGCACAGAAAAAATAAAAATTCAACAAAAGGTAAACATTGTTTGGAAAAACAATAAAAAAGACTTGATATCAAAGGGATATAAAAACATTACCCCTTCAAAAAGACAAAATCACACGATCGTTATCAATGTGGCATTACATTTGCTTATTAAGGCAGCAGTACCAATTTTGAAGTTACGGGCAGATCAATGATAAAAATAGTACTATGCCGTCGCCGGGGGCTCTGCTGTCGGCACTCCGGTGCTGTATTTTCTTATAAAACATACATGGCAGTAACCATCTGCCGCAACGAAGATCGAAAAAGCAGTTGCTGGTAAAACCCAGTACCCAGTACCTATTTTTTCGTATAATATGGGAGAAACCAACCAAATGCTTACCCGAATACTCAATTCAAAATTACCTTTAATGGTATATAACCCCACAAAAATATTTTCCTTAACCTTTTTTACTGAGATTTTCCGAGCCGGTGGACTGCCTGTTTTTGACGCAGAGTTCATGCCTGAAAGTGAGATCATCCATGGGGCAAAGCAACTGGAAAAAGCAGGGGTATTGTTCGGCTTGCGGGTGGTGACCCCCAGCGACACCCTTATTAATACATTAAAAGAACTGCACCTTAACTACCTGGACATTCTCATTGTTCCCGTGGAAAAGGGAAATGGAGTTATCGCCTTTTCTGGTTTTGGCGACACAAAGTTGGTCCTTGAAGTCAAAGATATCAATATTAATGACGTCATTGATGCCTCCGATCCCCACGCGCTTATTCTCAAGGGAAATGAAGCCGGGGGACGGGTCTCCAGCTACTCCTCCTTTATTCTGATGCAATGGTACCTGCAAAACAGCACCCGACCTGTTTTTATCCATGGGGGTGTGGGAAGAAACACGGCATCTGGCATGTTTGCCGCCGGTGTCAGTGGTGTGGTGCTGGGCAGTCAGTTGTGGCTGGCCGATGAATCCCCGGTGACAGATAATTTTAAAACCCTTCTGGGGAATCTGGACGAAAGCGACTCCATTGAGGTGACCACGGGCCCTGACTTTGTCATCCGGGTATTTGCCAAACTGGGGACTAAAATAGCCCGGGAACTCAAAGAAAAAGCCATCCTCTGGTCTGATAAGGACAATGCACGGGCGTTGGTGTACCAGGAACTGGAAAAAAAACTCACGGCCCTTGATGACCCAGAGGCCAGTGCCATACAATCTTTGTTTTTTCTGGGTCAGGATGCCCTGTTTGCCAAAAGCTTTAAGAAAATTTCCAGTTCCATTAAAGAGATGATCCCCACCTTTTTCAAGGAGATTGGGGAACAGCTCCAATGTGTGGACAAATTTGACCCGGTGGTGCCCAACTCGCCCCTTGCCAAAGAGCACGGCACCTCCCTTCCCCTGATTCAGGGTCCCATGGCCAATATCAGTGACAATGCTGATTTTGCTGCCCAGGTGCTTGGAGCAGGGGCCTTGCCCTTTCTGGCTGTGGGCAGCCTGCCTGATTTTCTGGCCGAGCCCATGCTTAAAAAAGGGGCTGAACAGGTTAAAAATTTTGGAGCGGGTCTGGTGGGCATTGAGGCCTTTAATCCGGCCATCGCCAAACATATGGAGATGGTAAAAAAATACAAGGTCCCCTTTGCCCTGTTTGCCGGGGGCATTCCTTCCCAGATCATTGAATTGGAAAAGGCAGGGACAAAGACCTATCTGCACACCCCGTCGGTGTCCATGCTGAAAAATGCCATGGAGAGCGGTTGTACCCGGTTCATCTTTGAGGGCAAAGAGGCGGGCGGCCATGTGGGCCCCCTGTCCAGTTTGGTGCTGTGGGATGCGGCCATCACCCGTTTGTTGGAAGATACAAAAACAGATCTCACCGGCATCAGTCTGATTTTTGCCGGGGGGATTTCCACCTGCTTTGCATCGTGGTTCATTTCCGGCATTGGTGCCACCCTGGCGGCCCGGGGGGCTAAAATAGGCCTCCAGGTGGGTAGTGCCTATCTTTTTACCGAAGAGATCATTGATACCGGGGCCATGAAAAAGCGGTACCAGGAAATCCTGTGCAAAAAGGATGAAACCGTTGTCATCGGTACCAGTGTAGGCCTTGCCTCCCGCACAGCCCCCACAGAATTTGCCCGGATGACGGTGGAACTTGAAAAGGAGATGATCAAACAGGGCAAACCACTGACAGAGCGCAAGCGGGCCTTTGAAAAGAATAATATTGGGTCTCTGCTTATTGGCGCCAAGGGCTATCTTCCGGACTTTAAACGCCGGGGGGAAGAGTTCTACACCCGCTTTGACGACAATGCCCAGGAGGAACAGGGAAATTTTCTGGTGGGGGAGAGTCTGGCCTATTTCCAGGAAACCCTGACCATCCCCGAGGTCCATGGCCGATATTTCAATGCCAAGGAGAGCCTTTACCGCAATTTGGGTAAACTTGAGGTTTTTTCCTCCAATAAAAACAGGATCAACGATGAAATTGCCATTGTGGGTATGGGGTGCATTCTGCCTGGAGCCGGTAACCCGGAAGCCTTGTGGGACAATATCATGGGCAAACGGTATGCCATCAAGGAGATGCCCGACGACAGAATCCGCAAGGACCTGTACTATGATGCAGATAAAACTGCCGAGGATAAATCCTATACCATGCTGGCAGGTCTGGTGGAGAATTACCGGTTTGACCAGGAGCGGTTCGGATATGATGATGACAAGGCCGCCAAACTTTCCAGGAGCCAGAAAATACTGCTGGAAACGGCCTACCAGGCCGTTGAAGATGCGGGCTATCTTAATGAAGATCTCTCCTTTGCCTGCAAAGACCCCCAGCGCACCGCCGTTATCATTGCCACCTGTCTGGGTAATGAACTTGGCAATGAACTACAGCTAAAGTATCACTTCCCGGAAGTGGTTTCCATGCTCAGAAAATTGCCGGAATTTGCCGCCCTCACTGAACAGGAAAAAACAGATCTGGTGGAACATCTCAGGATTGGCATGGAGGGAAACAACCCCGGATATGACCCGGTGCACGGCATTCTTTTAAATATTGAGGCCTCCCGGGTGGCCAAACACCTGGGTATCCGTGGACCTAATTATATTGTGGATGCAGCCTGTGCCTCGTCCTTCACGGCCCTGGATGCTGCTGTGGGAGAACTCCTTTCCGGTGAACGGGACCAGGTAATTGTGGGGGGTGTCAACACCCATCTTGCCCCGGAATCATTTATTGGCTTTTGCAAAATGGGGGCCTTGTCTGCGGAGGGCTCCTTCCCCTTTGATAAACGAGCCAACGGATTCATTCTGGGCGAAGGGGCTGGGGTATTTGTGCTGAAACGCATGAAGGATGCCCTGCGGGACGGTGACACCATCCATGCGGTGATCAAGGGCATTGGCAGCAGTTCCGATGGTCGGGGTAAATCCATTGCCGCCCCCAACATCAACGGTCAGCTCCTGGCTCTTAAAAGGTGTTTTGAAAACATGTCCCCCCGGATCACCCCGGAGGATGTCTCCTTTGTAGAGGCCCATGGCACCTCCACCATCATGGGGGATCAGGCCGAACTTGAAACCTTACAACAGGTTTACAGCACCTCAAAAACCGGGATCAGCTCGGTGAAATCCCAAATTGGCCATTTATTGGGCGGAGCCGGTGCTGCCGGACTTGTCAAGGCCGTGCAGGCGGTGAAAAAGGGGATTTTACCCCCCAATGCCAATTTTGAGACCCTGTCGCCCAACCATGATTTGAAAAATTCCGCCATGTACATCATAAAGGAATCCGCCCCCTGGGTGGAACCGGATAACAAAACCCGTAAAGCCGGTGTGAGTTCCTATGGATTTGGCGGCATCAACTACCACATTGTTATTGAAGAATTTAATCATACCTATACCCCCTTTGACCGGGATATTTTCACGGACCCGGCATATGATTTCAACGATGACCGCATCGTCATTGCAGGTCTTGGGGTGCGACTGCCCGGAGCCCCGGATGTGCCCCACTTCTGGGAGGCCCTGAAATCCGGAGAAAAACAGCTCTCCCCCATACCCGAAACCTCCTTTGATAATGCTGCCTACGCAGAGCTTGATAAAAAATCCAATTACCGACTGCCCATGATCCAGGCCGGGGTGATCAAAGGTTTTAAATTCAACAATATTAAATACCGCATGCCCCCCACCACGGTGAGGTCCCTGGAAAGGGGACAGTTATTGGGATTGGATGCAGCGGATGAGGCCATCTCTTTCTGTGGCCTTGATAAGCTTCTTTCTCCGGGAAACAAGACCGGCGTCATCCTTGGCACCATTGCCGGTGAGCGGCAGAATAAAAATATTTTGCGGGTGAGGAAAGGCCTTCTGGCTGAAATCATTGAAACATTCGGAGAACTTGAGCCCGGGAAAAGCAAAAATATAGCCCAGGCCCTGGTGGAGGCCATCAGAACTCGAATTCCAGAAAACAATGAAGATACCACCCCGGGTCTTTTGTCCAATATTATCTCCGGCCGCATTGCCAACCAGTTTGGGCTCAATGGTGCCAACTATGTCATTGATGCCTCCTGCGCCTCTGCGGTGATGGCCATCAATAACGCAACCCGAAGTCTGGCCTTTAAAGATCTGGATTTTGTCCTGGCCGGCGGCGTGGATGCCAACCTCTATCCTGTGGTCCTCATGGCCTTTAAACGTCTGGGCCTTCTTTCGGAAGAAACAGCCCGATTTTTTGATGACCGGGCCGATGGCTATTCCATGGGGGAAGGCGCAGCCATACATGTGCTCACCACCCGGAAAAAAGCAAAAGAATCGGGCATGGAGATCCTGGGAGAAATTAACCATTGCACCGTAAAATCCAGCGGCCCGGATCATCTGCTGGCACCGTCGGAGCAGACCTTTGTCTCCACCATCAATGACTGTTACAAAGAGAGCGGCATCCTTAAAAAAGAGCTTAAACATCTGGATCTGTTTGCCTTTTCCAATATATTGGGGGACATGGTGGAAAAGCAGGTGGCGGAAAGATGTTTCACCCATGAACTGTCCTGCGGTAATGTGAAAACCCAGTTTGGGTATTTTAAAGCGGCCAACCCGGCCGTGGCCATGGCCAAACTGGTGCTCATGAATAAAAATAGAACTTTGCTGCCCTTCCGGTTTCTGGATGAAGCCCATACCACCCTTAAAAATGGCACCATGTTGAGACCCGTAAAGGATATTACTTCGGTTTCACCACGGGAGCCCATGAGGTTTGCCTTTAATGTCAACGGCATTGGGGGGAACCATTGTCATTTGATCTTAAGCCCGCTGCCAGCCATGCTTCAGGATTCCCAGGCCGTGGCAAGCCAGGGACAGGCCGTATCGTCCAAGGTCAACGCTGTAGCTTCTCCAGATACGACCCCGGTAGCAGCAAGGCCCGCAGGTGGTGGGGCACCCACAGGGGCTCCGGGAACTCCCCGGCGCATAACCCCGCCCTCCTCTGCCATTCAGATGAAACCGGCCAGCACCCCCCCCTTTCCCACCGACGGAAAGCACCAGAAAATGGTGGCCCTGCTGTCGGGCCAGGGGGCCCAGGCCCCGGGCATGATGAAGGAACTCTATGACAGTGATCCTGACATCCACAACACCATGGACCGGGGGGAGGAGATCTTTGTGAAACAGCGGGGCTACTCCCTGCTTGACATGATGTTCGGGGATGATAATCGCCTTAACCTCACAGAAAACACCCAACCGGCGGTATTTTTGTCATCGGCGGCCCTATTTGACCGCCTCCACGCCAGGGGCTTTGAACCTGATTTTTTCATTGGCCACAGTGTGGGAGAATACACCGCGCTTTTCTGTAGCGGCATGCTCAATTTTGACGATGCCATGCGCCTGCTTCTCAAGCGGGCGGACCTCATGAAAGAGGCGGCACAAAAGCACCCCGGCGGCATCATGGTGGTGTTCCGCAATGAAAAGGAGACCGGCAACTTCATTCGCCAGAGTGGGCTCCAGGATATTTACATCACCAACAAGAATTCAGAAAACCAGACAGCGGTTTCCGGAAAAACCCCTGCCATTGATGCTTTTTGTGGGTATCTCACCACCCAGAACATCATTTTTAAGAAGCTGAACCTTTCGGCTGCATTTCACACACCGCTTTTACAGGAGGCCGCAGAAAAGCTCAGAGATTATCTGGACACCATCACCTTTAATGATACGGCCTTTGGCCGGGTGATTTCCAATGTAACGGCCCGGCCCTATCCAGAAAACCGACGGGAAGTCAAGGACCTTCTGGCCAGACAGATCACCTCCCCTGTGGAGTTCATCCGTTCCATTGAGTATGTGTATGAATCCGGCAGAACCCACTACATTGAAATCGGTCCGGGCCGCTTGCTGGCCAATCTGTTAAAAAACATAAATATTGTGCACTTCCAGAGCATGGTCACCGTAGACCGACGTCAGGGAGAAGCCGCTTCTTTTGAGGCCTGCAAAACTTATCTTGCCTCCTACAGCAGCATCTTCACCCGGCATCGGGATGACAGGCAGTTGATCCTGCCCGGTGGGGCCGCCCCGGCTGCCAGCTCGGAAATGGCCCCTGTACCCGTATCTCTGGATGATGATTTCTCTGCATTCAAAACCCGGAACAATGCCCTGGCGGAAAAGCTGCTCTATGAGGAGTTCCGGCGACAAAAACGAGAATCGGCCATGGATGCCCTGGAGCGATTTGACTTTGACACCGACCGCATTGTTATCTCCGGTGTTTCCGTGGGACTTCCAGGCAAGGCCCGAAGGGTGTTTGCCGCAGATAACTTTGACCGGATTCTGGAGGGCACCAATTTTATTGAGCCCCTGAGCATGGAAGACAAAAAACGCATCACCGATAAAAACATCACCCGGCTCTTTAAACAACCCGATGGCAATGCCCGGTTTGTGGAGATCACAAAAACCGAAGATGTGATCCAGCTGGCCGGACAATTAGGCTACTTCAGTCTGACGGACGAGTATGGCATTAAAGCCCAGTATGACGTTGCCATGGGCCTGGCCGTTGCCGCAGGGATTGAAGCCCTGAAGGATGCGGGGATTCCCTTGGTGATGCAGTACAAAGAAGCCTCCTCAGGAAACGGGAAAATGATCCCCAACGGCTTTGCCCTGCCAGGAGAAATGCAGGACGACACCGGTGTTATTGTCACCTCCCTGTGGCCCAGCAACGAAACCTTGCTCAATGAGATGGAACGGTATCTTTACGATCGCTTTTACTTGAAGCCCTATGAGGAATTTGAAAATATCTATTTTTATCTCATGGAAAACGTAAAAGAGATGGGGGTAAAAGAAAAGGTAACGGACTGGTTCTTTAAAATAAAGAGCAGCAAGCGGGATGATTTTGGTCCCTACAAGTTTGACCGAAATTTTCTCATGAACGCCTGTCCTTTGGGATCTGCCCATCTGGCCCAGATCATCCGGGCCAAGGGACCCAACACCCTGTTAAGTTCGGCCTGTGCCTCCACCACCCAGGCCATTGGCGTTGCCGAGGACTGGATTCGGGTGGGACGGTGTAAACGGGTCATCGTCATTGGCGGTGAAAATGCCACATCCCCGGCCCAGAATCAGTGGGTGGGGTCCGGTTTTCTGGCCCTGGGGGCTGCCACGGTGAAAAAACGGGTGTCTGAAGCGGCCAAACCCTTTGATTCAGAACGCAATGGAACCATAATAGGTGCAGGTGCAGTAGGGCTGGTCATTGAAAAAAGCGACCAGGCCAGGGCCAGGGGCATGAACGGCCAGGCAGAGATTCTGGGTACCCACATGGCCAACAGTGCTTATCATACCTTTAATATTGATGTGCCCCACATGGCAAGGGAGATGACCCGGTTTATCACCCGCATGGAACAGCAGCACCAGATGACAAAAAGCGAGTATGCCAAAAAGCTTTTGTTCATGTCCCATGAGACCTATACCCCGGCCCGGGGGGGCAGTGCAGATGCCGAAGTCACGGCGTTGAAAACCGCTTTTAAGGATTATCTCAACCACATCTGCATTTCCAACACCAAGGGATTCACCGGCCACACACTGGGGGCCGCCATTGAGGATGTGGTCATGGTTAAAGCCCTTCAAAAACGAAAGGCACCGCCCATTGCCAATCTGACCAGTATTCCGGACCATTTCAAGGCCTTGAATTTCAGTGGAAAAAAGGCCATTCAATCGGAATATGGCCTGCATCTGGCCGCAGGATTTGGATCTCATTTTGCCTTTTTGCTCATCAAACGCATTGAAGAAAATTCCTTTGACAATAACCCGAAATACACCCGGTGGCTCCAAAGGGTTTCCGGGGCGGTGAATCCGGAATTGAAAATCATTAACAACACCCTTTGCGTGGTTCCCGGACCCGGGGGGGCTCTGGCCCAGCCAGCACCTGCTGCACCTGGAGAACAGACCCAACTGCCTGAATCTGTGTCCATGCCCGAAGCCACCTCATCAACATCTGATAGGTCCGGTGCACAGAGGGAGGGGGCGGCGGCAGTCTCCGGAGCAGTGGTCAGTCTCATACCATCAGGGGATACTGCCAACATATCTCAATCGCTGCCCACTGGATCACCCGCAGCTATTGTTGAGCCTTCCCTGACCCCGGATGTGCCTGCCGGAAACACGGGTGCTGCCGCCTTGAATAAAATCAAGGAGATCATCGCCGATCAGACCGGATATACCATTGACATGCTGGAGGACACTCTGGATCTGGAGGCCGATCTTGGCATTGACACTGTTAAACAGGTGGAAATTTTTGCCAAGGCCGCCGGACACTTTGGGTTTCCTGTACCTGAAGATCTGAAACTCCGGGATCTCAATACCATTGCCAAATTGGCCGACTACATCAACGCCAAGGCCGCTGGACCGGACACACCGCCTGCCGGTGGCACCGACGCCCTGGGTACAAAGGGGGGTGATGCCGCTGATGCCCCTGTTTCAGCAGCTGAGCCTTTGGCCGTTGTGGATGCCTCTCCTGCCGCATTGGGGGCTCTTGAAAAGGTAAAAGAGATCATAGCCGATCAGACCGGATACACCACGGACATGCTGGAGGATACCCTGGATCTGGAGGCCGATCTTGGCATTGACACCGTTAAACAGGTGGAGATCTTTGCCAAGGCTGCCGGGCATTTTGGATTCCCTGTACCCGAGGATCTGAAACTCAGGGATCTCAACACCATTGCCAAATTGGCCGATTACATCAACACCAAAGCCACTCCGGCAGGCCCCGACACCCCACCACCAACGGGCGGGGACGTCTCCGGCGGATCACATGGCCAGGCAGGAACGGCAGGAACGGCAGCAACCGGTCAGACAACGGGCAATGCCCCGGCAGCGGCCCCAAGTGCACAAGCGTCTCTGACCACTGCCCTGGACAAAGTCAAGGATATCATTGCCGAGCAGACCGGGTACACCACGGACATGCTGGAGGATACCCTGGATCTGGAGGCCGATCTTGGCATTGACACCGTTAAACAGGTGGAGATCTTTGCCAAGGCTGCCAGTCACTTTGGATTTCCTGTACCCGAAGATCTGAAACTCAGGGATTTGAACACCATTGCCAAATTGGCCGATTACATTAATACCAAGGCCACTCCCCCGGAACCGGATACCCCGCCAGCGGGGGATGACGGTCCTGCCAAATCCACCTCTGGTGGGTCAGATAGCCAATCTGGACAAGTTGGGGCCACACCCGATGCGGCACAAACCGCCGCCACCGATACAGCCCCAGGCAGTTCCGCCCGCAGCACATCCAAATTTTCAGATATCAAGCGCCTGGTGCCGGTCATTAAATCTGTGCCCGGGCCGGTACCCGGAGCAATGGATCTTTCCGGAAAGACCGTGATCATGACCCTGGACAACGCAGGATTTGCCCAAAAAGTGGCTGAGTCACTGGGAGAACAAATCCGGATCATCGGCCTTGGCCTGGATGAAAATTCTGGGGATTTCTGCGATGAAATCATTCCCATGGACCTGTCATCGGAAACGTCCATCAAGGAGGCGGTGGAACAAATTATTGAGGTCCAGGGAGATATTCATGGGTTTATCCACCTGGCCCCCCTTAATCTGTGTTTCCCCGAAAAATCCCAGGACACCCTTTCCGGAGCAGCCCATGTCCACGCCTTTTATCATCTCATGAAGGCGCTTTTCAGCCAGCTGAACCAGAAAGATCGATTCATTGGGGCACTCTCCCTGGAATCGGTGCTCTTTCCCCATGATGATGACCTGCAGGAAAGGATTGAACCCTGCTTTGCCGGTATTTCCGGCATGATGAAAAGCCTTGCCAAGGAGATGCCCCACACCCGGGTGAAAATGGTGGATTTTTCCTGCCCTGATTTTCTGGCATCCCAGGATGAGATCATTGGGCAGTTCCTCAATGAAATCACCTCCGGGGATACCCGGGTGGAAACAGGCTATCGAGATGGTGAAAAATATATTCTGAAGCTGGAAGAACAGGCCCCCAATGCCACCGGAGCGAACCTCATCAAAGAGGGCGACACCCTGGTGATCACAGGGGGAGCCCGGGGCATCACCTTTGAAATCTTGAAACAGGTGGTGGCACAGTATAAGACCAATCTGGTCATCCTGGCCAGAAGTCCCATTGACACACTGGAAGCAAAATTTCTTGATCCTGCGGCCACACCCGCCACCATCATGGCAGGCCTCAGGGAAACCATGGCCGGGGCCAAGCCCGTGGCATTAAAAAATGAGACCGACCGCATCCTGGCCATCCGGACCTCCCGGGAAAATCTTGACATCCTGAGATCCCAGGGGGTGTCAGTGACCTATCTTGCCTGTGATGTGGCAGATAAAGGGGCGGTTAAAAAAGCCCTGGCAAACATTGACCGCGTGGACGGCTTCATCCATGCAGCTGGCCTTGAAGAGAGCATGCCCTTTGAAAAGAAAGCCTATGACTCCTTTGCCCGGGTATTTAACACCAAGGTTCAAGGCTTTGAAAACGTCATGGCCGCCCTGGAGGGAACACAGGTTCGGTACTGCATCGGATTTTCTTCGGTGACGGCAAAATTTGGCAACGAGGGACAGGCAGACTACACCGCGGCCAACGACATGCTGGCCAAAATACTGTTCAAAACCCAGTGTGACAATGAAAATATCACCTGCAAAATCATGGACTGGACCGCCTGGAGTGGCGCTGGCATGGCCACCCGGGACACCGTTAAAAAGGTACTCACCGAACGAGGCCTGAAGTTCCTGCCCCTGGAAGAGGGCATTGACTTTTTCATGGATGAAATGACAGACACCGTCACCAACGAGGTCGTGATCACAGGTCTTGATGAGAGCTTTGACCGGGATTGTCTTCTAACTGTGGCACCGTTTCTGGACAAACTGACAAAAATGCAAGAAGGGAAAACCGTATTTGCCCGGCACCTTTCCATTGAAAGGGACCGATTTCTCCTGGACCACGCCATGGAGGGTACCCCCATCTTTCTGGGGGCCACCGGGGTGGAGACCATGGCCGAAGCTGCCATGGCAAGTCGGAAAAAACCGGGATACCTCACAAAGGTGACTGATTTTTCCATCCCCTATGGTATCAAGCTGCTCCAAAACCGGCCCAAGGCCATCCTTGTATCGGCAGAAACCATTGCGGATAATTCCCATGCCTGGGGATGTACCATCACCTCGCAGTTCATCAACCCTGCCGGGGTTGCCATGGGAGATCCCAAGCTCCATTACCAGGCCCGGTTCATGGTCAAAGATACGCCCCTGCCCAGGGAAAAACGATCCATCCCTGTGTTCACCCCCGTGGAAAATTCCAAGGAGTTGGCCAACCAGATCTATCACCCCCAGCGCCTTTTCATGGATGATCTGTTCAGATCCATCCATGACATTGTGAGCTTTGATGGAAGCACTCTGGTAAGCCTTTTGTCCTACACCAGCGATGCCCCCTTTTTCAACCATGGGGCAGCCCCGGAATTTTTAACCGATGTGGTGCTCCTGGATGGTATGTTCCAGACCGGCGGGGCCTTTGAGTTCTTCACCGACTCCTGTGTGGTCCTGCCCTACAGGATCGGCAGCCTTGAGTTCATGGCCCGGGGCCTGGAAAACGAAAATTATCTGTGTTTTACCACCCGGACGGCATCGGACGACGAAACAGACACCTATGACATGGATCTGGTGGACGAAGCAGGAAATTTTTTGATGAAACTCAGGGACTTTGAAATGGTTAAGCTGCATAAGCTGCTCCCGGAACACAGCATCAGCAAGGGTCTTATTGGTTGAAAGAAATTAAAGTTGTTTCAACCGTGTGAATCAGATATACTGATCCATGAAAAAAGCGGCAATTGATCACAGCTCTGGCCACTGTGCAGCAAGGACCAGACTTGCATTATCTTGTTTTTGTCAGGAGGATATCTGTCCCATGAATACCTATGAAGAGATTATTAATTACGCCATTGGAAAAGAGATAGAAGCACAGAATTTTTATAAAGATGTGGCGGCAAAGGCCACGGAGAGCTTTATTAAAGGAATGTTCACTTCCTTTGCTGATGAAGAAAAAAAGCACGAGATCATGTTGAAGAACATTTTGGAAAACAAAACCATTGGATCCAACTTCAAGGCAACCAGTGATTACGGCATATCCAAAACCGTGGAAAAACCCGATGTCTCCGGTGGCATGACTCTGGCCGATGCCTTTGCCCTTGCCATGAAGAATGAAGAAGAAGCCATGAACATGTACCTGAAGCTGGCATCGGACTGCGATTCATCAGAAACTCGTAAGGTATTTGAAGACCTTGCCACCATGGAAAAAGGTCATAAATCCAAAATGGAATCAGCCTACACCGAAACCGCCTATGCCGAGGTATGGTAAGCGCCGTTTCCCACCATGGTGTGATTCAGGAGCGCCTGGAAGGCATTGTTGACCGGGTCACCTACCATAATCCAGATAATGGATGGTCCATTTTAAGGGTCACCCCTTTTAATGCCATGGTGCAGGAGACGGTGGTGGTCCACCAGACCCGGGTGTTTGCCGGTGCCACCATGCTATTTGAAGGGGCCTGGACTATCCATCCCAAATTTGGGCGTCAGTTCCAGGCCGTGGTGGCCACGGAAAAAAAACCGGCCACCCAGGCGGCCCTGGAAAAATACCTTGGCTCCGGCCTTATCAAAGGGGTGGGGCCCAAAACCGCACTCAAAATCGTTAAACACTTCAAAAAAGAAACGCTCACCATATTTGAAACCAATATGGAGCGTCTCACCGAAGTCCCGGGAATTGCCCTTAAAAAACTTGAAATGATTCGCCACGCCTGGACCCAGCATAAATCCATCCGGGAAGTGATGATGTTTTTACAGACCCATGGCATCAGTACCTTATTTGCCGTGCGGATTTACAAAACCTATGGGGACAAGGCCATTGCCAATGTCACCGAAGATCCCTATCGCCTGGCCAATGATTTTTATGGCATTGGATTTTTTTCCGCGGACAAGGTGGCGTTAAGCATCGGCCTTGACAGAGAAAGCCCCCAGAGAATCATGGCCGGTATTCGCCATGTGGTGGCAGCGGGCAGAAATGACGGTCATTGCTATCTCACCTATTCCCAGATTGATAAAAAGGTCAAGGCATTGCTGGACCTTGATCTCCAGAACCAATTGTCCTCTCTGCTGGATCAGATGGTGAAGGAAAGGCAGCTCATGCTTCGGGAGCTACCCACTGAAACGGGGAGCACCACCCGCTGTTACTATGTCAGGAGCCTGTATTTTGATGAACGCTATGTGGCAAAACGGGTGGCAGGTATGGGGTCTTCGCCCCAGGTGGACCCAAAACGGGTCCAGCGCTGGATAGAGTTGTTCTGCAAAACCCGAGAAATAGATCTCAGTGAGGAGCAGGCCCTGGCCGTGGGCCGGGTGGTGGATGAAAAGTTTTCCATTTTAACGGGGGGACCCGGGTGCGGAAAAACCACCACTACCCAGGTTATTGTGAAACTTGCCGAGGCCATGGGACTTAAGGTGCTTCTGGCCGCCCCCACGGGCCGGGCCGCCCAGCGCATGGGAGAGGTCATCGGACGGGAATCCAAAACCATCCACCGACTTCTGGAATGGAAGGGGGGAGAATTTAAAAAGAATGAATCCCAGCCCCTGGACACGGAATTTCTCATTGTGGATGAGTGCTCCATGCTGGATATCAGCCTGACGGCCGCCCTTTTAAAGGCAGTACCCCAGGAGAGTCGGGTGCTGTTCATTGGCGATGCAGATCAGTTGCCATCGGTGGGGGCAGGCAATGTGTTAAGAGATATCATCTCCGCCGATACCGTGCCCTGCTTCCGGCTCACCCAAATATTCCGCCAGGCCCGGGAATCTAAAATCATCCAGTATGCCCACCAGATCAACCGGGGAGAAATGCCCTGGGTGATATCCCCTTTTAAAAAACCATCGGTGTGGCAGGATGGATCGGACTGTCTTTTCATGGATTCCGATGAGGCCACTGGGGAACAGATTCGATTCATTGACCAGGTTAAGCGACTTTGCCATGAGTCTGATGCTATGACGCCAGATCGTGAAGGCCCATCACTTGTGGATCATTGCAATGTATCACACACAGATGGTGAAAAGGATGCCGGGAAAGACGATTTGCTGTATGAATTTCGCATCAATGAAACCGTCAGACCCTATGAAACAGAAATCACTATCCCTTCGAAGTTTCAGCATGTGAACTTGGCGGCTCTTGCCCAGGCAGGCACCCGGGTGGAGGAACTCACTGCGGTATTAAAAAAAGTACACCCCTGGTCCTCCCTGCACTATGGATTTGCGGCCCTGGATGTGGTGAAAAAACTTTACCTTGAGTGGATTCCTAAATACTTTGGCACCGGCCGGGAGATACAGATTCTCTCTCCCATGACCCGGGGCACCCTTGGTACGGCCAATTTGAATCTGGTTATCCAGAATGCCGCCAACCCCTTTATGGAAGGAAAGCCCCAGCTCAAGGTGGGGGAACGCATCTTTAGATTGGGTGATCGGGTGATCCACCGCAGAAACAACTATGATCTGGGGGTGTTCAACGGTGACATCGGTAGCATTGTTGACATAGACAACTCAGAGCCCACGCTCACTGTTGCCTTTTATCCAGACCATCGTCAGGTATTTTATCAGCGGGATGACATCATGGAGCTGGATCTGGCCTGGGCCATCACCATCCATAAATCCCAGGGCAGTGAATTTGAAATGGTGATCATTCCGGTGCTCACCCAGCATTATAAAATGCTTTTCAGAAATCTTTTGTACACAGGCCTCACCCGGGCGAAAAAACTGGCCGTATTTGTGGGAACGCGCAAGGCCATGTCCATGGCTGTGAGAAATCAAGATGTGAACCAGCGGCAGACCGCATTGGATTTTCTTTTGCAGGGGGAGAATGGTTTGAATAATTTGCCATAAAGTATCCCCAAAACGTGTCATCGAGTATTTAAAAATCCAAGCTCCAATTAACACGAATCTGCCACTTTTGCGCACTCAAATGTTGATGAATCTGTAAAAAGTCTAACCATGATTTTTTAACTACCTTGTATAACTGCTGCGACACATTCCAAGCACTGCATGGTGTGCTCTAAAAATGAGGGATAGACTTTTTACGAGACCATCAAGTATTAATTTCTATAGCTTAAAATCAGGATATGCATTACCGCCATGTTCCACAAAATCCAATCCTTCAATCTCCTCTTCAGCAGACACCCGCAACCCCATGGTGGCAGCAATAATTTTAAACATGATAAAGGCCAGGCCAAAGGCCCAGATAAAACAGGTACCCATGCCGATGAGCTGTGTGGTTACAATACCCATGGTGCATCCGCCTATGTTGAAAAGGCCTGCGGCAAGGGTTCCCCAGGCACCACACACGCCATGGACAGAAATCGCACCCACGGGATCATCAATTCTAATTTTATCAAAAAACAGAACTGAAAAGACCACCAACACACCGGCCACAGCACCAATGATGATGGCACTTCCCGGGGTCACATTGGCACATCCGGCGGTGATTCCCACAAGACCTGCCAGGGCACCATTAAGGCTCATGCCCACCTCTGGTTTCCCCAGTTTGATCCAGCAAACAATCATGGCCACCACAGCACCCGTGGCCGCCGCCAGATTGGTGTTGACAAAGATCATGGCAATGCTTTTATCCGCAGTGGTGGTGGAGCCGGGGTTAAATCCAAACCACCCCACCCATAAGATGAACACTCCCAGGGCTGCCAGGGGGATATTATGCCCAAGGATGGGACGAATGCCGCCATCTTTGGTATATTTACCCAAACGAGGACCCAGTACCATGGCACCGGCCAGGGCCACCCAGCCCCCCACAGAATGAACCACAGTGGACCCTGCAAAATCTATAAATCCGAGTTTTTCAAGCCATCCACTGCCATGGAACAGACTTCCCCAGGCCCAACTGCCGAAAATGGGATAAATCAAGGCGCTGACAAAAAAACTGTAGACAAGATAAGCGGAAAATTTCGTCCGTTCGGCCATGGCACCGGATACAATGGTGGCGGCTGTGGCGGCAAACACAACCTGGAACATCCAGAATGCAAGGACCCAGGGATCACCATCCGGGGTAAAATCACTTAAAAAGAAGCCGGAGTTACCAAAAAAACCGGTGGAGGTGGTCCCAAACATGAGCCCGAATCCCACGGCCCAGTAGGCAAGGGTTCCCACGGAAAAATCCATGAGATTTTTCATCATAATATTAATGGCGTTCTTGGCCCGGGTGAATCCTGCCTCCACCATGGCAAAACCTGCCTGCATGAAAAATACCAGAGAAGCTGCCACCAGGGTCCACATATAATTGGCATGGGTCTGCACCAGATCAATGGCCGCCTTGTTGGACAATGCCGTTGGTACATCATCCGCGGCCCATCCATTCAATGTCATAAAAAGAGTAATACCGGTTGCGATAATAAAGGGTTTCATTGTTTTTCTCCATTCCAGTTTGAATCATATTTTATGGACCCATGAAAAGTCCGGGTTTGTTTTTTTGTCACCCCAAATGGGTGAGGTGTGCTTTTTAAATGGCAGATTCACCCTTTTCCCCGGTGCGGATTCTAATGGCTTCTTCCACGGGAAGAATAAAAATTTTACCGTCTCCAATTTTTCCAGTGCCAGCGCTTTTAAGGATGGTTTCCACCACTTTTTCAGTCATGTCCGCTTCCACGACGATGGTCAATTTTATTTTGGGAACAAAGTCCACCTGGTATTCTGCTCCTCGATAGATCTCTGTGTGACCTTTCTGGCGACCAAATCCCTTTACCTCAGACAAGGTCATGCCGGTGATGCCCAACGCATTTAAGGCTTCCTTTACTTCATCCAGCTTAAACGGCTTAATGATGGCTTCAATTTTTTTCATGGTATTGATTTCCTTTCAACGTAAACAATAAAATTCTCAACAAACTCAGAGTCGTTAAAGCATAACTAAGCATTTTCAATGCCATAAAATCATTCTAAAGCCCTAAATAATCATAAGCACCTAATTTAATTAAAGTTATAGGCTTAAATATTATTTCATACGCATTCTGATAACAAT
>JASFYZ010000004.1:0-4612 GCA_045046665.1 Desulfobacterium sp. | reverse complement strand
GCATGACTCGAGGCTGGTGTGATTTGCTAAATCTTCACCATAAGACTCTTTCATTCTCTATCCTTTACCGGTTTTAATCGGCGCTTTCGGTCAGACCCCGTCCAAAACATGAAGTAACACAGGCTCTTCTATCCCTTTAAATTGTGCATCAAAGGATCGTAACACCTTCAGTTCCGTTTTCAGATGACGGAACACAGCATCGGAAATCACAATTTCATCCCCCAGAGCGGTGGCCTGGATACGGCTTGTAAGATTCACAGCGGAACCCACAATGCCATATTTTTTCCGGGTTTCAGACCCCAGATTTCCCACGATCACCTCTCCTGTGTGGACCCCAATACCCATGTGTACTTCAGGAATCTCTTTTCCCTTGACATCCCGGTTGAACAGAACCATCTTCTTCTGCATTTTAACCGCACACTGGATGGTATTTCGGAGGGTGGCCAGCATGGCGGTTTCCGGCGGTGACGGCTCCCGGGATTCAAAGAAAACCAGAATACCATCTCCTAAAAAATCAACGATGATACCCTTGTGGGCATCAATGATCTCAATAATGAGAGAAAAATAACCATTCAACAGCTCAATGGTAGTCTCCGGACTTAACCCTTCTGCCATGCGGGTAAATCCCCGGATGTCCGTCATCATCACCACCACCTCTTTACGTACCCCTCCCAACTGGCCGGCATCGGGTCGTTTCATCAATTGCCGGGCAAAGTCAGGATCCACATACCGACCAAAAGAGTTGCGGATAAAATCCCGCTCCTTAAGTCCCTCCACCATGGCATTGAAATTCTGGACCAGCATGCCCATTTCATCCCGACTGTTGATCTGGATGGGGTCTCCATACTCCCCCCGGGCCACATGGCCCGCCCGTTCAGAAAGCCGCCGGATACTTTCTGTGAGTTTCAAGCCATGGGTTCGTATGAGAAAAATAACAAGGCCAATAATGAATAAACCGCTGATGCCAAATAGATTGCGATATTGAATAATTGGCTTTAAGATATCCTCACCCCGGCCATAGACGATGATGGTCCACGGCACATTGTCCAATTTATAAAATCCTGCAATGAGTTTGGGTGGATGGCCCTCACCGGCAACCGTTCCATGGGCTTTATTTTCCAAGCCTTTTATAATGTCCAGCTCCAGCGGGTCGTTGGAATCCCCAAGAAAATGACGTCCCACCATGGTCGCATTTGTATGAAAAAGAAATTTTTGATGGCTGTCCACAATACAGGCCATGCCATGCTTAAACCACTCCAGATGATCCAGATGAAGATCATCAATAAGGGTTGAAAATCGCATGACCAACCCAAGGGTTCCCACCATCTGTTTCTGGTCGTCCAGGAGATTTAACACAAGGTTGAAGGTGGTGCCATCGGCATCGGTATCATATTCTGGATTAGAAACAGCTTCCACGCGGCTGTGTCTGTATGCCCTCATCTGTTTCCAGGGCATGCCCGTGGATTCCTTCATGGGCAGAGGGCTTCTTTTTTCTGCATAGGTAAAGGAGACCGTTACCACCCCATCCAGATCCTCCAGGGCCGAGGTCACCATTTCATTGAAAAGCGGAGACTGCCCACTGGGAATGGTTTTGAACATCAGCTCAATGAGCTCAACAGGCCTGAGCAGGCGCATTTCAATGAGATGGGCTGCCCGCTGGAGTTTCAATATGGCAGACTCGTTCCACTGCTGAACCATGGCATCCCGGGTATAGATAAAACTGGCAATGCCCCAGATCGAAATAATACAGAATACCGGCAAAAGCACGAGAATAAAAAGTCTACCCTGGAGACTGTTCAGTTTTGAGATTTTCAAAATATTGGCCTTTGGCATCTTTATCCTGTTTTTACATGACCCAGGACAATGTTATTATAAAATGATATTTTCCTCCTTGTACCATATAACATACATGGCAGTAAACCTCTGCCACTCTGACTGGTTTCAGGGTATGAGAACCATAGGCAACGGCTTACCCATGGAGATCATCTCCCGGGTCATCACAGCGCTTCTGACAATCACCTCCACACCATTTTCTGACACCCTTGCCAGGGCATCCGCATACACGGGGTCAATGTCCGCTGCCGGTTTAAAACTAATGGCATCCATGCGCTGGATGAGAAAAAAAAGAACGGCCCGATGACCTTTTGTCGCCAGCCATTCCAGTTCGTCCAGATGTTTCTGGCCCCGGGTGGTGACAGCGTCAGGGAAACGTGCCACGCCATCCTCCACCAGAGTGCAGTTTTTAACCTCCACATAGCACTTTTCACCATTGTCCCTGGTGAGTAAAATATCCAGTCGGGTGTGATCACTGGTTTTAATCTCAGGTTTGAACTGGGTATACCCCGACAGTTCCGGCACCAATCCATGGGCAATGGAGGCCATCACCAGCTTATTGGGTATCAAAGTGTTGATACCAATGAGGGTTTGGGGCATTTCCATGAGCTCCCAGGTATATTTGAGTTTTCTCTTGGGATTGTCGCTCTGAGAGAGATACACCGGCCGTCCGGGTTCACAGCAACCGCGCATGGAGCCCGAATTGGGGCAATGGGCTGTTACCATGGTCCCATCCTTCAATATTACATCCGCCAGAAATCGTTTATATCGTTTAACCAGCACCCCTTCAATTAAAGGGGGTAATGGGTGTCCGTCATAGGTCATGGAGCGTCTTCCTCATTGTTTCATCTTAGATTTTGTTGGGTTTAAAACCCAAAACTGAATCATCACGTTTTAATCAGAATTTCCAGATCATGGACATCCATATCAGGATGAATGCCGAATCGGGTCAAGGAAAAATCATATTTTACCGGATCATCCGGGCAGAGACGGGCAAAGCCCTGGGTCACTTCCTGGGCTGTTTTCATGTTGGCCTGTTTTCTCTTTGTAAAGCCCAGCATCCGACCGGCAGTGTGCATGTGGGTGTCCAGGGGAACAATCAAGCGGGATGCAGGTACACATGCCCATCCGCCAGGATCCACCTCATCCTTTCTCACCATCCAGCGCAAAAATAGACAGCTTCGTTTGCAGGCGCTTCCCTTGGCTGGATCTGCCATAAGATGCCCCAGGTTACGCTCTTTTTTGATCTGCTGGGTAAAAAACAACAGTGCCGGTAAAACAGAGGTATCATCCCCGGACGCTCCATGGGTAAAACAAGCCTCCAGAGAGCCATGTCGATCCACCACCTCCCGGATGCCTGAAAGCAACCCAATCACATGGGCACCCGTGGCAAATCGATATTTGAACGCTTCAAATTCTTGAATGATTTCATCATCATCCGCCAGACACACATAGTCCCTGGGGCATTTGCCCATGGGTGCCAGGACCCTTTCAACAGCCTTTAGAATCTGTGCCACGCGGCCATAGGCCAAGGATGAGGCAATGAGTGCCACAATTTCCCTGTCCCGGACATCTGGATATCGATAAAGAACCTGCAATGGATCAGGTTTTACAAGGGCACGCTTATTATATTGATCAAAAATAAGTTCAAGCTTTTTTTTTAATATGAGTTCAACTGAATATGGCATAATTCCTATGTCGTTCCTGATTTATCTTGACTTCAATGATGTGCTGATTTTAATATACGGGCAATTTCATTATAATCACCCAGCACCCACTATTTGATTTGCTACCTGCTTTTTTACAAAAAAGGAATATATAAATGCTGCAAGAAAAAAAAATCGGATTCATCGGAAGCGGAAACATGGGGGAAGCGCTGATCAGCGGGCTTGTCCTGTCCAAGGCAACCCGGCCTGAAAATATCATCTGCTCTGATATCAGAGAAGAGCCCCTGGAGGAAATCAAAGGGAAATACGGCATCCGGACAACCACAGACAACATGAAAGTCGTGGAACAATCCGACATTATCATCTATGCCACAAAACCACAGATCCTTGCATCGGTGCTCAAACAAACCGCCTCCGGTCTGGACACATCCAAGCTCATCATCTCCATTGCAGCAGGCGTGCCCCTTGCGGCCATTGCAGCAGGGCTTGGAAAAGAACTTCGGCTCATCCGGGTCATGCCAAACATCTGTGCATTTGTAAAAGAGAGTGCCACGGCCATTGCTGCTGGCAAACATGTTATTCCCGGAGACATTGAGCTTGCCAAGGCCATTTTTGATTCCGTGGGAATCAGTGTCTTTATCCAGGAGAACACCTTGATGGACGCCTTTACCGGGCTCAGTGGCAGCGGCCCTGCCTATATTTTCATGATCGTTGATGCCATGGCCGATGCAGGTGTTAAAATGGGACTGTCCCGCAAAGACTCCTTGTTATTGTCCACACAAACGGTGCTGGGAGCGGCCAAACTTCTTCTGGAATCAGATGAACATCCCGGCCAGCTCAAGGACCGGGTAACCTCCCCCGGTGGTACTGCCATTGCTGGCATACATACCCTGGAACAGGGGGGCCTTCGAACCACGATGATCAATGCCATTGAAGCCGCCACAAAACGTTCCGTTGAATTGGGAAATAACATGGTAAAACAATTTGAAGAAAACGGATTAAATTAATGGTAAATATTCGGCCAGCACCCCATATTCACCTATCTTGACCTGCTCACATAGCAGTAGTATGCTACGCAGTCCCAAATAGGCGAATATGGGCACTGGCCAAAC
>JASFYZ010000003.1:0-12401 GCA_045046665.1 Desulfobacterium sp. | reverse complement strand
TACCAGAATACTTTAAATTATCCACATCATTGGCGGCCAGCAGGGCCGCCGCAGAGTTGATCAAAACAATATTGCGTTTGGGGCCCTTTTCTCCCTTGAGGACAGCAAGGGTGATGGCGGCATTGGTGCTGATATCACCGCCTTTGATCTCCTGGGCATCGGCATAGTCCTGAAAAAATTCCAGAGGATCAATATCATAGGTGCGGACCATCCCGTCATTGAGTTCGGATACTCGGGTGGGAGCACACACGGTGATTTCATCCATGCCGTCATGGCCGTGGACCACCAGTGCCCTTTTGGTTCCCAGCAATTTCAATGCCTGGGCAAACATTTCTGTTAGCTGGGGGGCAAATACCCCCAAAAGCTGGTGCCGGGTGGCTGCCGGGTTGGTCAAGGGGCCCAGCATGTTAAAAATGCTCTTAATACCCACCTCTTTTCTGGCCTGGGCTGCATGGCGCATGGCGCTGTGAAAATTTGGGGCAAAAAGAAACCCAATGCCAATGTCGTTCACTGCCTCTTCCACCACTTCAGGGTCGGTGTTGAGGTTCACCCCCAGGGCTTCAAGCACATCGGCACTGCCGCATTTACTGGAAATGCTGCGGTTACCGTGTTTGGCAACACAAATGCCGCAGCCAGCCACTACAAAGGCCGTGGTGGTGGAAACGTTAAAGGTACCCGACGCATCCCCGCCGGTGCCGCAGGTGTCCACCACCTGCTGGGTCATGGTCTGGATGCGGGTGGCCTTACGACGCATGGCCTGGGCAGCTCCTGCCAGTTCCTCAAAGGTTTCTCCCTTGGTGGCAAGGGCTGCCATGAATGCGCCGATCTGGGCGCTGGTAATATCACCGGAAAAAATATCCCCCATCATGGCAGTCATGTTCTCATGGCTCAGGTTTTCGCCCCGGATGATGGCATTGAGGTGGTCGGTGAAGGTCATTTTTGTGCTCCTTTGTAAATATTCGGGTGGGTAATGTAAATGTTTGGCCAGTGCCCCATATTCGCCTATTTGGGACTGCGTAGCATACTAATGCTATGTGAGCAGGCCAGAATAGGTGAAGATGGGGTGCTGGTCGAATATTTACGCTCCTTTTACAAAATTTCTGATCAATCGTTTTCCCACAGCGGTCATGATGGATTCCGGATGAAACTGGACCCCATAGGTGGGATGGGTGGCATGGCGAAGACCCATGATTTCCTGGTCATTGGTGCGGGCCGTGACAATGAGACAATCCGGCAGGGAGGCTTCCTCCACGGCCAGGGAGTGATATCGCATGGCGGCAAAGGGTTTTTTCAAGCCCTTGAAGATGCCTTTGTCATCACCGGTGACCATGGAGGTTTTTCCGTGCATGATGCGCTTGGCATGGACAATGCGGGCACCAAAACAGGCGGCAATGGTCTGGTGTCCCAAACATACCCCCAGGATGGGCAGTTTTCCGGAAAAGGTGTTGATCACCTCCATGGAAATACCGGCATCTTCGGGTCGTCCCGGGCCGGGAGAGATGACAATGGCATCCGGATTCAGTGCCGTGATGTCTTCCAGGCTTGTTTTATCGTTTCTGAACACATGGACCGTGGCCCCGCATTGTCGGATGTAGTGCACCAGATTAAAGGTAAATGAGTCGTAATTGTCAATCACGGCGATCAGCATGTTGCACCTCCATTGTCACCACCCAGGGCCATGACCAGGGCACGTTCCACGCTTTTTGCTTTATTAATGCATTCCTGATACTCTTTTTCAGGATCAGAATCCGCCACAATGCCAGCACCGGCCTGCACGGTCATTTCCCCTGCCTGGATGGTTGCCGTGCGGATGGTGATGGCCAGATCCATGTTCCCGGAAAAGGAGATGTATCCCGCAGCCCCGCCATAGATACCCCGGGGGCGCGGCTCCAGTTCTGATATGATCTCCATGGCCCTGATCTTGGGGGCACCGGACAGGGTCCCCGCAGGAAAGGTGGCCCTCAGCAAATCCCAGGCATCTTTTTCTTCTTCCAACTCACAGGTGATGTTGGATACCAGGTGCATCACATGGGAATAGCGCTCCACAAACATCATGTCCGTCACCTGCACCGTGCCGGTTTCCCCCACCCGACCCAGATCATTGCGGCCCAGATCCACCAGCATGAGATGTTCGGCCCGTTCTTTTTCATCGTTTAACAGTTCATCAGCAAGGGCCCTGTCCTCCTGCTCTGTTTTGCCCCTGTGCCGGGTTCCGGCAATGGGACGAAGGGTGGCGGTACGATTTTCCAATCGCACCATGGTTTCCGGGGAAGAGCCCGCAATGGCCGTGTCCCCCAAATTCATGAAAAACATGTAAGGAGAGGGGTTGATATACCGCTGTGCCCTGTACAGCATGACAGGATCCACCGGGGCTGTTGACACAAATGGCTGAGAGTACACCGCTTGGATAATGTCACCCTCAACGATGTGATGCTTGATGGTCTCCACCCCTTTGATATAGGTGTCATGGTCGGTTTTTGACTGTAGGGAAAACGCCGTTGTGTTTGGGTCAGATGTCATGGCCGCGTTCATGGAGAATGCCGGTTTTGAGACGGATTCATCCGCCACCGGGACGGATGGCGCTTGAATGGTGGTAATGATCTTTTCCAGCCGGATCATGGCTTCATCATAGCAGGCTTCTTTATCAGTATCCTCTGTATAACAGATACTCAGGCATGTCAATGTGTGCTTCATGTTGTCAAAGATGATCATGGCATCGGGAATGATGAAATGGGCATAGGGCGATCCCTGGGGCAGATGGGTTGGAATATCCTCAAAAAATGACACCATTTCATAGGTCATGTACCCGGTGAGCCCGCTCCAGAATCGGGGCAGCTCTTTGATGTCTGCGGGTTGATATTTCTGTGTGATCTCTTTTAATACAGCCAGGGGATCGCCATGGTGGGGAATCTTTTCATGGTGACTTGAAGAGGTGATTTCAATGTCATTGGCAAGGACAGTTATATGACTTTTTGCAGAAATTCCCATGAAGCTGTATCTTGCCCAGTGCTCGCCGCCCTCCACACTTTCCAGCAAAAACAGGGGCTGGTCTTTTTTGTAGAATTTTTGAAGAATGGACACCGGGGTTTCCGTGTCTGCCAGGAGTTCTACGCAAAGTGGTATGACATTGCTGGTCTGGCACAGCAATTCATAGGTCTCTCTGCTGGGATAGCGGTTAAGTATCATTTTATTTTCCAGTGCATGTTTTAGGGATTAATCACAACCTCCGCACCTTGGGGGAGGGATAAATTTGCGTTGTGATGATGTCTCCTGTTTATTTTGTGTAAAAAAAAAGACCGGGCAATACAGGCAGCCGCGGTCTTTGTCAAATGTATGGGGTGATTTTAAAGTTGCGGCATGCCGGAATACAGAAGTGAGCACCACCAGTGCCACCATTGGGATAGTTCTGTCATTCGGGTTGTGATTTCCATTGTCCAGGATGCCTTTATTTTTTTATATGAAACTTTAGTATCCTTCATATGACCTCAAAAGTACTTTACAGTCTTTTAGGAAAAGCCCCTGCAAATGGGGAATGATCAAAGAACGTGTAAATTACTTTTGTAAGGATGCCGAAACTTTGCCCAAAATGCTGTAATGATAAAAGTTTCAACTTTCGTTGTGGCAGGTGGTTACTGCCATGTATGTTTAATTGGGCCTTTGTGAGCCGTCTACAAATAAAATTGAGCGTAATCGGTCAAAATCTCATAGGGGCTAAAAACTTAACCATAGCCTTTACCATTTCAAATACAACCCAGAAGAAATTTTGTCAAGCAACTTGTTTCTTTTTAAAGAAACACAGCCAGTGGTCAGTCCGAGCCTTTGGAGGAGATATTTAAATGTTTTCTAAGCCCTGTGCATTGCCTACATTTTAGCTTGAGATTATAAATAAATCAGAATATCTATGTATACTTGGGGCAGGCAGTTTATGGGGATTTCTTGGTTTAATCTGCAAAATTTTATTTGAATATGGGCTCAATTCTCCAGACATCTCCTTTTACCGGTTGTTCATGGGAAGTCTGTTCATATTGATCTATCTGTTGGTGAAGGATATTAGCCTGTTAAAAATTGATCGCAAAGGGCTCTTGTTCACAGCCGTCATCGGATTGATCTCCCAGACAATGGCCAATGGGTTTTATTTCTACGCCATTGATCAAACCACCATCACAACTGCCGTGATCCTTCTTTATACAGCCCCTATTTTTACCAATATCATTTCCAGATTTATCTATGATGAGCGCTTTACTCCATCAAAGCTGTTCTCCATTGCCCTTTGTGTAACAGGGGTTATTTTCACCGCCACCGGCGGAGACATCAGCACCTTGAAATTCAACTCAATGGGTTTGATCGCTGGCATTCTTGCAGGATTTACCTTTGGATTAATGCCCATTTTAAACAAAGACATTGTGGGAAAATATAACTCCTGGACTATCTTGTTTTACAGCTTTCTCTGGGGGGGATCTTTTTACTGCCCTTGGCCCAGCCGCTTAAAATATTTTCCATAGACCTGGATCTTCGTTTCTGGTGCACCTTTCTACATTGGGATTGCGAGTGCATGACAAAACGAGACCTCAACGATGAAGGAGGAATGCCATGGGAACAATGTTCAAGAAAGACGGAACCCTTAATATCCCCGACCAGGAAGAACAAGTTCGGCATCAAGCAATTATAAGAAGCCACAAATCTGCTATTAAATCAGCATTCTGCCCCCACGGTCATGATCTTATGAGTTCGGTTAAAATTGACGGTTATAAGGGCATCCATTTCATTTATAGAGAACTGAAGACCGGTAGAGAAGCCGACATTGTCATTACCGCCATTGTGGGGGATTGCACCAAGGTTTATCTGAATGGAGGGCCCTTTGATAAAGATGAAACCGTGGCCATCTTTTGCCCCACCTGCAGAGCGGAATTGCTCAACCACGGCGTGTGTGAATGCGGTAACCATGATTACCTTTTTTTTCTTGATGAAAAGTTGGACATGGATTGTGCACAAACATTTTGCTCCCGTATTGGATGTGGCAGAGCCAGCAAACTGCATGTTTCAAGGGATGAGGCCTCCGTGGTTGAAGAAGAGGAAAGCAGTCGCACTCTCCTGTCCAGGCAGGCATTGAAAGAATTTACCATCCGTCAAATTCCTTGAGCAGACGGTTTCTGTTAGGACACCTTTTCAAAATCCGCCAGCTTGAATTAGCCTCCGGCATCATCAAGAATAACTGGCATTATGCCATTGTGATGTGGGCCATTGCCTCCATGACATTTTTAGGGGGAAATCATAACATCGGGCATAAAGGGTCCCAAAGATATTTAGGGGGGGGGGGTGATAACCCCCGTTATATTTCAAGCTTGACTCCTGTCTTTAATGTGTTGTATTTTCCATACCATGAAACAAACATCCATTTTCATATTCCTTACCCTTTTTGTTTTTTCTGCAACTGCTGAGGGGGTTCATGATCTGGATTGGTTCATAAAAAAATATCAACATGTACAGATAGCCTCTTCAACGTATCAGCAGATTTCCCGTCATGGAAAACTGATAGAATACTTCAGTTCACTTCACTACTTCAAATCCGGGTATCGAGTCGATGCCGATTTCATGAGAGCCCTTATCGTTGCTGAGTCCTCCGCCAACACAAGAGCCCAATCAGAAAAAGATGCCCGTGGATTGACGCAAATCATCTATTCAACTGGACTTCAAGCTGCCAGGGAATTGGCTAAAACCAGATATCCTTTTCATTATGTCTCCCAGGAAGAATTAAGAGACCTTAAGCCACACGATTTATATAAACCGGCAATAAACCTGTTATTGGCATGCTACCTGATCTCAAAATATAATTTTCAGTTCAACGGACGCCTGGATCTAGTCGTTGCAGCTTGGAATGCAGGTGAAAATTCCATTAAAAACAATTCTCCACCACCTTACAAAGAAACCCTGAACTTGATTGGAAAAGTAAACGGTTATTTTCTTTATCTGTTGAAAAAGAATAATCGGATGCGTTAAACCTCCGATTCATTACAATCTGCAAGGGAGCCGTTTAGGGGGCTGTTTTCTGACAGGGTTTTGAGAGGATCAATTCTGGCATCTTTTTGTTTTAGTTCTTTCATGGATTCCAGAAATTCGATATTGCTGAAATAAACAGGATCGGAGTAATTTCGTCCGACGATCTGATATGATGATAGACATCCATTCTTTTGAAATGCCACACCCGTTGTCTTCAATTTACTTTAAATCATCTGCTCCCACTGAAGCAGGGCCGATTCCCCATAGCAAAAAAACGCCAGAACCCGGACAGAAGTAAAACGTTTATACAGTTGCAATACCATTGTGATTCCTTTCTTTTTGTGATTCGTACGTTTTTTTGAAAATTCGGGTGACATCTGAAGGTGAGCGAAAGCCTCGTTATCCGTTTATCCTTAAAACATCATTTTTCCCCAGGGCCACAATAACAAGATTTTGTGCCTGTGCCCCTGGGAATGCACATTTCATGTTCTTAGCATATTTTTGATACTTGACTTGACAAAAAGCAACTTCCTGTCATATATGTACATTATAGTAGATTCGCGTTAATCATCATCAAAACTCTGAAATTGTTTTCTCCGCTGAGACTGAATTTTGCTGGGTTCTTCCATCCATAAAAATAAAATTTTTCATTTCAAAGCAAAGTGTATTTAATCACGTCTATGTTTCAATTATAATTGAATTGGTTAGCACTACAGCGACACTTTGAGTTAAACCCGTATGCCAATTTATGTTGCATGAGATTAATTATCATTAACCATAGGCAATCACCGTTTTTTGTGTGAACGTTTAAGTGCCTCTGTAGTGTTAGGGAGTTTATATAAAAGAATATTTAAGGAGAAATCATGGCTATCCGAAAATATGATCTACTCTTTTTATTGTTGTTTACCTTTGTTTTTTACAGCAGCCAGACCCACGCAACTTTGAAAACGGGTCTGTCGTCCCCTTTGATCTCTTTAATATCTAAGGAAAAAGCCTGGCTGGATAAACATCATACCGTCCGAGCACGGGTTAGTAATATTCCTCCCTTACATTCCTTTGATGGAAAATTTCATGGCATCTCTGTTGATTATCTGAACCTCATTGCAAAGCGTGCAGGATTCAAGGTTCAATATGTTACAAACATACCCTGGTCCAGCGCCTTGAATCACATTAAAAACCATGAAATCATCGATTTACTCCTCACGGCCAAGATGACACCGGAGCGTCAGAGCTTTATCGCTTTTACCAAGGACTATCTTTTGATGCCTTATGTCATTTTTACTCAGAAAAATAGCCCTGTCAAAACAATTGATGAGTTGATTAGTAAAACGGTTTCCGTAGAACGAAATTTTGTCATTCACAAAAAACTCATTGCCGAATATCCCGGTATAACGCTTTTAGAAAGGGAAACCGCGAAAGAAGCAATCGAAGCCGTTGCCACGGGACAGGCAGACGCGTATATCGGAAACTTAACTATTGGTGCATTTACTATCCAACAAAATAATTTTATTAATCTCAAAGTTTCTGCTTCCACACCTTTTGACAATCACAACCAAGCCATGGCCATACGAAATGACTGGCCGGAACTGGCCGGAATTATCAACAAAACCTTAGCCACCATAACACTGGAAGAGCATACCGCCATTAAAAAAAAATGGCTTTTTATCGACAGCGAAAAATGCTTACCTGTTGGAGTGGGGGTAGCCCCTGCGAAGCTAACGCCCAAAGCCCGCCCCATGCGCACGACTGCCTTGATCGTTGCCATCATGGGCGTGTTGACACTGGTGATGTGGATGCTGCTCCGCCTTGCCGGTGATCGGCTCCTGGTTGGACTTCGGACCCGCGGCAGCCGGATTGTCGGAATCATAATAGCCTCGGCGTTCCTGACGATGATCGTCACAGTTGCCTGGTTTGGGCTACAGGGGCTGGAGCGACAGACCAGAGTGAGCACAGGGGAATCGCTTGAAGTTATCGTCCAAACGGCCCAAAGTGTATTGCATGCGTGGAGCCACGGCGAAAAAGAGCACATAGAAATGTATGCGCGTGACCAGAGGTTCGTTAATTTGGTAACGCATTTGCTGCATGTACCCCGAATCCGTGACCAGCTCCTGGACAGCAAGGCCCTTCGCGCAGTCCGGATGTACCTCAAACCGCTTGAGAAACACCAACATGGATTCTTCATCATCAGTCCAGATCTTATCAACATTGGGTCGATGCGCGACGCCAACATTTGTTGGCGCAACCTTATCGCTGAACACCGTCCAAGGTTGCTGCAGAGGGCATTTTCGGGTGAGACCGTTTTCATTCCGCCCATCCAATCCGACGTGCCATTAAATGACAAAACCGGCCAGTTGAAGGAAGGGCAACCAACCATGTTTATGGCCACGCCGGTGAAGGATGAGAAGGGCGCCGTCATCGCGGTGATGACCTTGCGTTACGACCCTGGCGAGTGTCTGGAGCCGCTGTGTATAGTTGGCAGTTTCGGCCAAACGGGTGAAACCTACGCTTTCGATCACAGTGGCTGGTTGCTCTCACAGAGCCGCTTCTCAAACGATCTCGTCGACCGTTCGATTTTTCCCCAGGGCAAGGACGGTTTTGTCGGTTTCCGCCTGAGCGATCCAGGTGGCAATCTCCTGCTTGGACATCGGCCTGCCGTTCCCCGGGACAAGCAACCATTAACCCGTATGGCCGCATCGGCCGTTTCCGGCCAATCCGGCCTGGATGTTAACGGCTATCGGGACTATCGCGGCATTAAAGTGCTCGGCGCGTGGCAATGGGACAAGGAAATGCAGATCGGGATCACCACCGAAATCAATGAACAAGAGGCCCTTGCCGCTTACCGTGGCAATCGTACATTGGTGATCGGCGGATTGCTTCTGGTCGCCTTACTGACAATAGTGCTGGTGGGGTTCCTGACCATAAGCAGCGAACGAATCAACAGATCCCTGCGAAGGGCAAAAGACGAATGGGAACAGATAGCAAAAGACAGAATGGCCAAACTACGCGAAAGTGAAGACCGATTTCGAGGCTACTTCGTGAGCGCACCCGTTGGCGTTGCAGTGATGAGCCCCGAAAGGGCCTGGATCGATGTTAACGAACACTTCTGCAAAATGCTGGGCTACACCCGGGAGGAACTGCTCCAAAAAACCTGGGCACAGATCAGAGATGCGGAAGACCTGATGAATGCTCAAGCACAATTTAGACGTATGCTGGCCGGGGAGATAGAATACTACGACCTTGAAGCGATCTTTATCAGTAAAGCGGGTGATCCGGTATATACAAAATTTGCCGTCACCTGTAGGCGCAACCAGGACAAATCACTTTCCAGGACTCTGATTTCGATGATTGATATCACTGACCGTAAGAAGGCAGAGGACGCTGTTGTTATACGCGCTAAATGGGCAGTGGGCCTTCAAAAGGCCGGAGAGGAACTTTCCGGTTGTAAAACCGTTGAAGAAGCCGCTAATGTGGCCTGCAGGTCAATTGTTGATTTCGGTCACTTGACCCATGCATGGGTGGGGGTAAAGGAATCGGACGAGATCAGCCGCGTTCTTGCCGTGCATGGTCAGTGCGATGAAGTTGTCCATGAGCGCATACAGAATAAGAGCCCCAGCTGCCAGGCAGAGGCAATCCGGACGGGCCATTCCGTCGTCATAAAGGACGTCATGAAGAACCCGCCCTTCGGGGAGTGTAGTGAATTTGCCAAACAGTGCGATTTCGGAAGCTGTGGGGTATTTCCTGTCTTTGCCGGGAATGATTGCGTGGGAACCTTTACGATACGGGCCGTGGAAAAAAAGGATCAGTCTCTAATTGTATCAATCGCTCCACTGGTTAAAACACTGGTGCAGCAGTTGGGTCATGTCTGGCAAAAATGCATTGCGGAAAAGGAACTCAAAGAAACCCAGATAACCGCAGAAAAAGCCACCCAGGCCAAGAGCGATTTTCTGTCAAATATGAGCCATGAGATCCGAACACCTATGAATGCGATTGTCGGAATGTCGCACCTGGCACTGAAGACTGATCTCGATCCGAGGCAAAGAGATTACTTGCAGAAAATTCAGCTCTCCTCTCAGTCGCTTCTATCCATCATTAATGATATTCTGGATATCTCTAAAATTGAGGCGGGCAAAATGACCCTATATAATACATCTTTCAGCCTGGACGAGGTTTTGGAGAACCTGACCATCGTTTTGGGTCAGCAAGCCAAGCAAAAGGGCCTTGAATTGCTTTATTCCTTTTCCAAGAAAGTGCCTGACCGGCTTTATGGTGATCCTACAAGACTCCTACAGGTCCTGATGAATTTAGGCACCAATGCAATTAAATTCACCGATACCGGACAAATCGTCATCGCCATGGACAGTAGTGTGAGAATAGGAAACAAATCCATCCAACTGAAAGTGTCAGTGACGGATACCGGAATCGGCATCAGCAAATATCAGATTTCAAAATTGTTCCAGCCCTTTACCCAGGCAGATAGCTCAACCACACGCAAATATGGCGGCACAGGTTTGGGACTGAGTATAAGCAAACAGTTTATTGAAATGATGGATGGTGAATTAAGTATTGAGAGTGTGCCGGGTAAGGGAAGCACCTTCAGTTTTACTGCATCCTTGAAGGTTGACGAGACCAGGGGAATTAGAAGGACTGGCAAACAACACCCTCTGTATGGTTTGCGGGTTCTTGTGGTTGATGACAGCACACGCCTTAGAAGTATCCTTTACAGGATGTTGGAGACTATGGGTATCCAGTCGGTGTGCCTTAAATCGGGGACGGATGCTCTGGCAGAAATCGACAAAGTCCGCCATGATACTGATTCCCAGCTATTTGACCTTATAATCGTCGATTGGAAGATGCCTGGGATGGATGGATTGGAACTTATAAAGCAAATTAAATGTGTGTTTGAAAAAAACCCTCAGGAGAAGGAACCTGATTTCATCCTTATGACTGGCTATGCTTTTGACGATGTGATTAATGAATACCGTAGCCTTGGATTCAACGCCATCCTGGAAAAACCAATGACCCAAGCATCGGTTTTTGAGGCCATTGTAGAAGCTGTGGGCAACGAAAAATTGAACGAAACGGCTGCTAAAAGTCCATCTGGCTGGGACCAGGCAAAGCAGACGTTAAAAGGGGGGCGAATTCTTTTGGTTGAGGACAATGAGCTCAATCAACAAGTTGCCCAGGAAATCCTGGAGGAAGCGGGTCTTATTGTCACCGTGGCCAACAACGGCAGCGAGGGTTTAAATTGGGTTCGAAAGGCAGAATTTGATGCCGTTCTGATGGACATTCAAATGCCGGTTATGAGCGGATACGAAGCCGCCCGTGAAATAAGAAAAGAAGCTCGATTCAAATCACTTCCCATCCTTGCCATGACAGCCGGGGTTCTGGTCCAGGATCGGAAAAAGGCATTTGAAGCCGGTATGAACGATCACATCAGCAAACCGATTGATTTTAGTGAGCTTTTCAATAAATTGGGCAAATGGATCAAACCCGGTGTCAGGGATTACGCATTCAAAAATGCTATAACAAACGAGCCGGTGCCAGGGGAACGGGAAAGGCGTTATGATCAAAAACTTGAGGGGCTCGAAGTGGATTTGCCCGATGCACTGCCGGGGATAGACGTCAAATTTGCCCTGTACAGGTTCGGTGGCAGCCAAAAATTGCTAATAAAGACGCTGGTAAAATTTTGCCTCAACCATGGCAGTACGGTTGAAAAGATCTCAAAAGCGCTGACGTCCGGGGACAGGAAAACAGCTATTCGTATGGCCCATACCCTGAAGGGTCTTTCCGGAACCATTGGTGCAAAGGAACTCCAAGAAGTGTCAAGAGAACTTGAATCGGCCATAAAGGACGAGACAAAGGAGCTGAAACATCTGGTTGATCGTGTAGCAGCAAACTTGACAATCGTTGTGTCCAGCATCGCCACTCTTACTAAGAGCCATGTTGTTGAAGGGCCTGGCCGGGCCAGCGATACGGTTGACAAATCAACGGTTATTCCGCTTCTGGAGGACCTTAAAACGCTTCTGGAAGAAAATGACATGGATGCCTTGGAGAAACTGAGTCTGTTAGAAGGTCCCTTATTAGAATCTGATTGCAAGCATGAATTTATATCATTAAAGCGGAACCTGGAGGGGTATGATGCTGACAAGGCACTACAGCATTTGACTCAAATCATGAAGAAATATGAAATATTAAGAGGACAATAGAGATGGATAACAACTTGACCAGGCAGACGATTCTTGTTGTGGATGACGTACCCGAAAATATTGATATCCTCGGTGGAATCTTAAAAGAAGACTACAAAATAAAGTTTGCTACCAATGGCGAGAAAGCGCTTTCAATTGCAAGGGCTAAACACCCATTGGATCTCATCCTGTTGGATATTGAAATGCCGGGCATTGACG
>JASFYZ010000002.1:0-29374 GCA_045046665.1 Desulfobacterium sp. | reverse complement strand
CTGGTCAAACTACAACTCATTATTCTGATTTAAAAAAGGTAACCCCCATGAAAACAAAAGAATACATCGATATTGAAGACAAGCTTGGTGCCCACAATTACAAACCTCTGGACGTCGTACTGTGCCGGGGACAAGGGATCTGGGTATGGGATGTTGACGGCAATAAATATCTGGATTGCCTGTCTGCCTACTCGGCGGTGAATCAAGGCCATGCCCACCCCAAAATTAAACAGGCCATGCTGGACCAGGCAGAGCGCCTGACATTAACGTCCCGGGCCTTCAGGAACGATCAACTACCCCTTTTGTACCAGGAGCTTTGCAGCCTGACCCGATCCCATAAAGTGCTGCCCATGAATTCCGGTGCAGAAGCCGTGGAAACCGCCATCAAAAGCGTACGAAAATGGGGCTATGAATCCAAGGGGGTTGAAGAAAATCAGGCAGAAATTATTGTGTGTAACGATAATTTCCATGGCAGAACCCTTGCCATTATTGGATTCAGCACCGATGAAAATGCCCGTAAAAGTTTTGGTCCCTTTGCGCCGGGGTTTAAAATCATTCCCTTTGGTGATGCCCAGGCCCTGGAAGATGCCATCAGCCCTAACACCGTGGCGTTCATGGTGGAGCCTATACAGGGGGAGGCCGGGGTTATCATTCCTCCAGAGGGGTATCTGAAAAAGGTTCGTGATATTTGTACCCGGAATAATGTGATTCTCATCCTGGACGAAATCCAGACAGGTCTTGGCAGAACCGGAAAAATGCTGGCCGAAGAACACGACGGTATTGAGGCAGATCTCACCCTTATTGGCAAGGCCCTTTCCGGTGGTTTTTATCCGGTGTCGGCGGTGCTTTCCAATGAAGCGGTGTTAGGGCTTCTCCAACCGGGTCAGCATGGCAGTACCTTTGGGGGTAATCCCCTGGCCTGTGCTGTGGCCCGGCAGGCCCTCAAGGTGCTGGTGGAGGAGAACATGGTTGAAAATGCCGCGAGAATGGGTGCCTATTTCCTTGAGCAATTGAAACAGATTGATTCGTCCGCCATAAAAGAAATAAGGGGCCGGGGACTGATGATTGCCATTGAGCTGCTTGAAGGTACCAAGGGCGGTGCCAGAGCTATTTGTGAAAAATTGATGGACATGGGCATTCTGTGCAAGGAGACCCATACCTATATCATCCGGTTTGCCCCTCCGCTGGTCATAACAAAGGAAGATATTGACTGGGCCATGGAAAAAATAAAGGCTGCTTTTTCCTCATAATTAAGTTTCGTTCAAAAGTACTTTACTTTTTCTGAGGACATGCCCCATTTTTTAGGCGCTTTTTCCCAAAGACTGTAAAACACTTTTGGAATCAATGAAGGGCTACCCATGGGATATGGGGTAAAGAGCCCTTACGTTTTATGAAACCGGCCTTCGCAATAGCTCATCTTTAATGGCTTGACCCAGTTTTTCAATGGTATAGGGTTTTTTGATGTAGGGTCCAGCCCCCAGTGTCTGAAGGGTTTTTACCCGGTCATTTTCCGCATGCCCGGACGCGATGAGGGCCTTTTGCCCGGGATGTATTTTAATGATTTTTTTATAGGTGTCAAGTCCGTCCATACCGGGTTCCATGATCATATCCAGAATCAACAGATCCGCACAATGGTTTTTCAGATAGGTGACAGCGGCCTCTCCACTGGACACCGCCACCGGAGTATAACCGAGTTTCTTCAGAATTCCCGTGGCAATTTCCATCTGTTCCCTTACATCATCAATGATCAGTATGGTTTCATGGGCTCCCATGTGGGAGGCAAGCGATGGCATTTCTGGCTTTTGGATCCGGCTTTCCCGTGTAATTGGGAAAAAAAGCTCAAAGCAGGTTCCGTGGTTTAGTTCACTCTTAATATTGATGTAAGCCTGGTGATCCTGGATGGTGCCCCATACCACGGCCATGCCGAGCCCTGTTCCGCTGCGGCCCATGTTTTTTTTGGTATAAAAAGGCTCGAATATTTTTTCCTGGTCATCTTCAGAGATACCCATGCCGGTGTCTTTTACTTCCAGTATGGCATAGTCGCCCTCTTTAATCTGTTGATACCCTTGGATGGGTTTGTCCACATATCGATTGTATGTAGATACGCGGATGTTCCCGCCTTCTGGTTGGGCTTCTGCGGCATTGGAGATGAGGTTCATGATGGTTTTCTTTAAATGAAGGGGAGAGCCTTTGATGTTGAGTAGATTTTCCTGGAGCAGTATTTCCATGGTAATGTCGCTGTGAAACATTATCAGCGTTTGGTGTTCCGGCGACGTACAATATTCCGATATTATGGCGTTTAAGTCTATGACTTCATTACAGACAACCCCCCTTCGGGCCAGCGTCAGAAGATCTTGGACAATGGCCGCCGCCTTTTGGCCGGAGTCCTTGATGGTCAAGATGGGATTGTACATGGGATGATCCGGGGACAGATCCAGTAACAGCAGATCCGGGTAGCTGACAATTCCCGAAAGAACATTATTCAGATCATGGGCCACCCCACCGGCAAGCAACCCCAATGTTTCCATTTTCTTTGAACGATCCAGGCGTTTTTCAAGTTCACATTTTTCCCTGTAGGCCCGCTGGCGCTCATCTATTTCCGCCTGTAACTGGCGGTTGCTTGTACTGAGATCTGCGGTACGTTCCTGGACCCTGGCTTCCAGGTTTTTGTTCAATAGTTCAAGGGCCGTATTACTCTTTTTAAGCTTTAGCGCATAGGCATCTTTGGCGGTGATGGCATCCGTCAAATCCGTTTTTTGCTGACAAAGCATGCTGGACATTTCGTTGAAGGCCGATGCCATCTGGCCAATTTCATCCTGGGAGGAGATGGAGACCTGAACTCCGAGTTCCCCTCCCTGTAGTTGCCCCATGGCATTCCGAAGCCGGGAGGTGGGCAGAATAACGCAATGGCTTAAAAACATATTAAGAAAAACAATGATCACAAAAAGAACAAGAAAAAGAACACCAAAGAAGAGAACAACCATCCGGGATTCATTCTCAAAGGCATTTAAATTATATAAAACTCGTATGTACCCCACATGTACGCCAATGACTTCAATGGGTGAAAAAAAATTGACATAGTGGTTTTCCATGTATTGTGTTTTGGTAAATTCCGGTGCTGAGTCAATGGATTTGAGATCTATTGTTGCAAACATCTTCAGGATATCAGACCCTGTCACTGTGGAGGCAGTCACTTGTCCCTTGGTATCATAAATCAAAATGTGTGATACTTTTTTTATCTCCTTGAGATCCTTGAGAGAAAGCATCAACGCCTCTTTTTGACCGGCGTAAATTTCATTGGCAATCTGCTCTTTTTTTTGATTGAAAACAGCATTTAAAAGTACATGAATATTGTCCAACTGGGTGCGGCGACGTTCTTTTTCAAAGGGATAGAGAACCGTTGCGATACTCAGTGAAATAAAAAAACCACTCAGCATGATGGCCACACTGATTTTGGTTTTGAGACTGTTGAACTTCAATGAACTTCTCCGCTTTTTGTTTTTTTATCTTTTGTTTTCGTGCTGGTTTGCCAGGAAAAACCAAAATCTTTTCGGGTTTTGGCAATAATTTGTCCGCCTTTGATAGCTGTTCCAGGTGGTACAGCCACAAATTCTTTCCCACCGTACTATACCATAAGTATGGGCTTGATCATAAGATTGGGCCACTATACTGGTAATAAATTTTTAAGCATCATAAAATGCTGAAATAACAATGTTTGTTTTTCGACATTGAAATCCCACCAAAAGGTGGCCGACGTTATGATCAAGCCCTGTTTTTTTATATTATATGGATTTCTTGTTGCCATCATAGTTCTCCTGCAAACCATAAAAGTTGTTCCGCATGTGGCAGATGAATCAAGTTCATTGTGTCCATTTTAAATTGGTGGGATCAGCTTTTATGGTCTTTAAATAGACGGGTTTTCCCCGTTCATATTTCAGTATTACCATCTCCTTTCCAACGGGATCTCCGTTTTTGTCAAAGGTGATGGTTCCACTGGCTCCCTGGAATCCCCGAGTTGCGGCCAGGGCATTTCTTATTTTGTCGGTGTCCAGACTTTTTGCACGGTTTACAGCATCCCTTAGAAGCATGAATGCATCATACCAGGGCACGGCACTGAAATTAATGTTATTTGAATGGTATCGCTGCTGGTATATTTTTTGTACATGCTGACTTGATGGACTCTTCATCTCGGGATGCCATACGGCTGTGCAATAGCTTCCCTCAAGGGCATCCCCGGCATATCGGTGGATATCGTCCCAGGCGTCTGCTCCGATAAATACGCTGTACAAGCCCTGACTGACGGTTTGTTTGAGGAACAGGCCGCTGTCCCTGGAATATCCTGGTATAAAGACCACATCGGGGTGAAGTGGTTTTATCTGGGAGATAATGTTCTGGAAATCCACGGCATCGCCTTTGTATCCACTTTCCAGAATAATTTTTCCTCCCAGTTGTTTAAATCCCCGGCCGAAGTATTCTGCCAAGGTCATGCAATAGGCTTCATTGAGATTTTTTAAGACCACGGCATTTTCTGCCCCCAGGGTTTTCCTGGCAAATTTTGCCACCATCTGTCCCTGGAACCGGTCATTGAAATTAACCCTGAAGACATAATCCCCGGTAAGGGTGATATCGGGGTTTGTGGAGAGGGAAATCATGGGCATTCTGGCCTGTTGCAGCAGGGGCGCCATGGCCAGGGAATGGGAACTCCAATGGGCACCAATGACGGCAACCACATGGCTTTCTATGGCTTTTTGGGCTGCCTGGGTGGAACCAATGGGGGTGCTGTGATTATCTATGAGCAGTAGCTTTAACGGGTGACCCAGCACACCACCTTGGCTGTTTATTTCATCCACAGCCAGTTCAATAAGAGGTATCAGCGGCAGATTATGGGGGGCAGCAATGCCGGTGGTGGACAAAATTACGGCAACGGTCACGGGGAGAGGCGTTGCCATGACCGATGGGGAAATCCCCAGGAAAATAAGCCAGCACCATAGAAAAATTTCTTTCATATCTGCCTCATTCTTTTAATTCTGCCCTGAAAAACTCCAGGGCAGTGTTGGATCTACGACACAAAAGTATGCCTTCCACGGGCTACCAGCTATTCGGGTTCTGAGCAGAGTTGGCTATTTCGTATCTGGTCAAAAATTTTCAAAATCATCGTCAAAGGGAATCATCTGCTCCGGTGTAATCTCTTTGGTCTTTGAGCTCAGCTGTTTTGTGTTCCTTGCAGGGCTGGGACGGTTATGTGAAGGGATGCGGGTTCTTTTTCTGGGGGGTATATCCCCTTCGGCCTGGTAGGATTCATTGCTCCCCGTTATCAAAATCACCAAGTCCCTGACATATTCTTTAAGCTGTCCTGCCTGGGCATTCATCTCTTCTGAGGCAGAAGCGGATTCTTCTGCGTTGGCGGCATTTTGTTGAACCACCTTATCCATTTCTGAAATGGCAATATTAACCTGCTCAATTCCCCGGGCCTGTTCATTGGAAGCCTCTGCAATTTCAGCAACAAGCGCTTCCACCTTTCCGGAACTGACGGAAACCTTTTCAAATGACGCATGGGTCTTTGAAACCAGTTCCGAGCCTTCATTCACCTTTTTAACGGTCCCTTCAATCATTTGTGCCGTATTTTTGGCAGCATCCGCCGCTCTCATGGCAAGATTTCTGACTTCATCCGCCACCACGGCAAAACCGGCACCTGCTTCGCCGGCCCGGGCCGCCTCCACCGCCGCATTCAATGCCAGGAGATTGGTCTGGAATGCAATTTCATCAATGGTCTTAATAATTTTTGAGGTTTCTTCGCTGGCTTTGGAAATATCTTTCATGGAGTCGGTGAGCAGGCCCATTGACGCATTGGCTTCATTCACCACCAGGTTGGTTTCCCGGGTTAATGTATCCGCATGTTTTGCATTTTCAGCTGTTTTCTTGGTCATGGAGGACATCTCTTCCATGGATGCGGAGGTTTCCTCAATGGAGGCGGCCTGTTCGGAAGCACCCTCGGCAAGAGACTGGCTTGAAGAAGATACCTGGGTGGATGCCGCAGCCACCTGGGTTGATCCCTCGCCAAGGCCATGGATAATTCGATTGATGGGCAGTGTAATACTTCGGGAAAAAAAGAGAACGGCCACAAGCGTAAGAAGCAGAAAAATACCTCCGGCAATGAGAACCATATTTCGAATGGCGTACACCGGTGCCAGAAATTCCCCCTGATTCTGTGTCACGGCGACTCCCCATCCCGTCATTTTCACCGGGGCAAAACCGGCAATTTTATCAACTCCCTTGAACGTATATTCTTCCACACCGGATTTTTGGGCCAGCATCTGTCTGGTAATGGACTCCATCCCCTTGGCTTCGGTCAAATTGAGATTAAGGATCAACTTTTTGTCCGGATGAGCAAGCATGTTACCGGCTTTGTCCATCATAAAAGGATAACCTGTTTTCCCGATTTTAACCTGGGTAATCTTGTCAGACAATCCATCCAGTTTCACCGCCGCACCGAAAATAGCGGCAATCTCACCGGAGTCGTTCTTCACAGGAACAGCTACCACAATGACGGGTTTTCCGCTTACCTTGGAAAGAATCGGCATACCGATGCTGACACTGCCGTTTATGGCTGACTTGAAATAGTCCCTGTCCGCCACGGATAGTTTTTTTGTTCTATAGGTTCCCCCCGTGCTGTCGGAAAAGATGGTCCCCTTAAGATCTGTCACAAACAAAAGGTCATAACCACTGCCAATTTGTTGAAAAATTGTTACAAAAAAACGATCCAGTGCGGTTAATTCATTGCCAGCATTGTCGAGTCCTTCCTCCATTATCTTGGTTGCGGCATCTACCATTAATGGCTCAATAGCAATTTCACTGGCCAGTTTGACTTCCTGTTCAAGAAACATATCCGTCATCACTGCCAGGTTCTGTGAAACTTGAGAGACCTGTCCTTTGGCAATAGCAATAAATGCCTCCGAGGATTTGTTGATGGAAAAGAGTCCCACAACCAGAAGGGGAATAACCACTGCAAGTAAACCGCCTGAAATGAGTTTGAACTTCAAAGATTTTTTTTTCATCTTATGCTCCATTCTTTTTAATAAGATGCTGCAGGACAGAGAGAACATCTTCTACGTTATTGTCAACATAACTGATAAAGCTTGTACGCAAGGTAAGTCCCAGTGCCTGGGTTCTCTTGGATCTGTCCGGCAAAATCAGAATCACCCGGACATTGTCAAAGAGCACTGCCATGCCAATCAGCTCGGCCAGCTCTGCTCTGGAGGCTGGCAGTAAAATTGCTATGAAAATATTTTGCAGGGGCTGTCGAAGTAATTGTGACAACCGGTCAATGGCATTGAATACGTTGATTTTCAGTCCAGGGATAACGGAATGAATACGATTTTCAAGCTTATTGGCGTAATCAACTTTTCCCTTTACATACAAAATGATTTTCATTGTTTCTTCGCTCTTGTTCTTTTAGGTCTTTCTGAACAGTTCATGAATCCTCCAGGTCGTTTTTTGGGGGGCTTGATCGCAACTCGATGGCCTGATCATCTTGAAATTAGAATCAGACCCCACCGATTTGCAAAGCGCTGTGATTGGTTAATTTATAAAAAGCAGGAATCGTGCCACATTGTAGTATTTGTTCTGTCCAAGGGCTTCGATGACAACTCAATGTTCTGATATGCTAATTAATATAGGTGGGTTATGGGGATGTCGTATGTAATTGCGATATTTACCGTAAGTGGGAAAAGAGACACGTTCTTTTCGGGGATTCCCATAAACAGGAAGTTTTTGTTCCTGTTTATGGGAATCAGGAGCAAAAACTTCACAAATGAATCCGATAATTGATGACAAAGAAGACTTAGCCGGAGAAGAAGAAGGTGTGGTGGTAAGGGGGGGATTTCAGCAGGATCTGAATAAAGATAGATTGTGTTTTTTGAGCAGGCTGTATAATCGGGACTGGGAAATGCCGGAAATACGGCAGGCCTTTTTTCGGTCTCCCTGGACCTCGTTCACTAAGCGCTTGAGATAATTTTTCTCCCTGGAAGTTCGATACGCCTGAAGCGTAGGCAGTGCACTCGAATCCATGGGCTCATCCATGGCGGCTTGTGTAAATACCAGACCCCCGGTTCGATATTTGGGAGGAAGATGCTTGGGAAACAAAGTGGGGTCCTGGCCTGCAGATGCCAAGGCATATTCCAAAACATTGTTTAGCTCTCTGACATTCCCCGGCCATTGCTGGAGCATCAATCCCTGGAGGAAATCCGGAGATATCGCCTTGATACCGATGCCGTACCTCAGGGACAGCTCTCCTGCTTTTTTTATGGTGAGTTCCTTGATGTCTTTCTCCCGCTCCCTCAGCGGTGGAAGTTTAATCTCAATGGCACGAATCCGGTATAAAAGATCTTCCCGAAACTGTTTTTTTCTTACCATCTGGTCAAGATCCAGGTTCGTTGCTGCCACCAGCCTGAAATTAACAGGTTTTTCCGTACCTCCACCAATGGGTCGTACGCATCTTTCTTGAAGGGTCCGCAAAAAAGAACTCTGGATCCTTAATGGCAGGTCTCCGACCTCATCCAACAATAAGGTTCCGCCATCAGCCTGGGCGATGAGCCCCATCTGTTTTCTGTGGGCACCAGTAAACGCTCCTTGCTCATGACCGAACAAGGTGCTTTCCACCAAGGTTTCGGGTAATGCGCCACAATCTACTGCAATAAAAGGGTTTAAAGCCCTTGGGCTGTTTTCATGAATGGCCCTGGCAAACAATTCTTTACCGGTACCGGTTTCTCCGGTAATCAATACACTTGCAGATGTGATTGCAGCCCTTGCAACCTCTCCCAGACATTTGTCTATGGCATCCGATTTTCCTATGATAGCGGATCTCAACAGACTGTCAGGGGCGTTGGGGGCCTTCTTTTCCTTTCGATACTGGAGTGCCCGGGTGACGGGAAGTGCAACTTCATTCATAAGAAACGGTTTCTGGACATAATCCCATGCCCCGTATTTAAACGCCATTTCCGCTCCACAGATATCCCCTTTACCGGTTATAATGATCACCTCGGGTTCAGAAGGGGACTTCATGAGATCCGATAAGATCTGTAGACCATTCCCGTCGGGGAGCTCAAGATCAAGAATGACAAGATCAAAAGCTGTATGAAGATTGCATTCAAGCCCTTCATGAATGGTCTGGGCAATGCTGCAGTCATGCCCCATCTGTTTTAACAATTTACTTAAAATTATGCATATCTGGGGATCATCATCGATTATCAATACCTTGGTCATATCCGATCTTTGTCTACTCCGTGTTTCAGGATGTGAGTGCAACTGTGGCCAGTCCGGTGCCAATCATGGGTTTCATGATCATTTCTGATGTATGATAATCTTTGCTCATTTCAGATGTCAAGACATCTCTGAATCCCCCTGCAATTCGGGATCTGATTTTTTTATCCGACCCATCGGTCATAAGCGATTTGAATTGGCTCATGCAGTGTTTCAGTGTCTTTTGTCAAACCCATTGTGTCCACAGGGTCAGGCCTGTGTCATTGGCATTATCGACCCCAATTTATGCAAACCAGAGATTTCAACTATAATGCCGCTAATGCAAGCCTGAACCTTCCCTGATAAGATCCTGGAATCCAACATGAGCCTTCCACTTTTGACTGTTCGGGGTAGTCCATGAGTCAGATGGCAAAAACTAAGATTTTGAGGGGCACAATCTTAAAAGCGTTCAATGAGTTTGTTGATGATAAATTCACTCTCCCGCATGGCCTGATCCCCAAAAGGGCCAAACCAGTCGGCAACTTCGGAAAATCGTTCCATGAAAAGGGCTTTGTCATTATTTTCAACCAGCTCAATCTGTTCGTTCATGGCAGCCACATATTGCTTTAAAAGGTTTCTGCGGGCCGGGGTGGCAAAGATAATTTCAGAATAAAGACTGCTGTCCTGGGCAAAGAGCCGTCCGACCATGCCCAGCTCCAGGCGGTAAATGGGGCTTGAAAATTCCAGGGATCTTGCAAGATCCACCTTTTTCCGGCAAAGGAACTGCCCAAAACAAAAAGTGGCAAAATGCCGCAGGGCCTGGACAATGTCCATGATGTCATCGTGCTCTTCTGGCTTGGCACTGACCATGACCGCCCCCCACAGGGAGAGCTGTTCAATGAGCCAGTTGCATTTATCATTGTTCCGGCCGGGGGTGACGGCAATGATCTGTTTATCCATGGTGGCACAGGAGGGACCGAACAGGGGGTGAAGGCCGATGACAGGGCCGGTGAAGTGTTGGAGCATGGCATCCACAGGGGCGGTTTTGATACTGGTGAGGTCCGCCAGGATGGCCGTGGAAGGCATGTGCGGGGTAATTTGTTCAATCGTTTTAAGGGTGACATCAATGGGTACAGACAGCAGTACCAGATCCGTGTCCCTGCACAGGGTTGCAACATCATTCCAGTTTTCTTCCGCAAGAACCCTGACAATATAACCTGATGTCCGGAACAGGTCGGCAAAAAAACGGCCCATCTGGCCCTCGCCGCCCACAATAAGAACCGTTGCCCCGGCCCGGATTCCCTGCTGTTTCATCTCCACGGTCTGCTCCATGCGGGAATTTCTCAGGATAACCCGGTACATCTCCTCCATGAAATCGGCATCAATCCCCGAGGACCTGGCCTGGCTGCGCAATTTTGAAATCAGATCCTCTTCCCTTGCCGGGTGGTACACCGGAATGTTGTGGGCCTTTTTCAGGGCAACCACATTCTGGACTTGTGTAAGTCTTTGGGAGATTAAATCCAGGATCTGCTGGTCGATGTGATCAATATTATCCCTTAATTTTTTTATCTCAATGTCAAATGCCTTGTCCATGGTCATCCCTGTTTTGTAAAAAGTCAATTTACTCATTTGGTTTTTGTTGATAAGTTTGGGGTGGATCATAACACTGGCCACTTGGGGGGGAGGGTGTTGTGATCAAATCCATACTTTCATAGCCAAATTTCGCCCAAAAGTCAAAATAAGGAAAATAACAGGTTCCATGAAAATTGAGAAAAAAATGTTTGTAACAGATCTTGACGGCACCCTTTTCACCGATGAAAAAATTATCCATGAAAAAGATCTGGCCGCCCTGGAATCCCTTGGCAGGGAAGGGATAACAAGGGTGTTTGCCACGGGAAGATCCTTGTACTCTTTTCAAAAAGCCATCCAGGCAATGGGGTTTTCATCCTCCTGCAATGATATGCCGGTGGATTATGTCATTTTTTCCACCGGGGCGGGCATCATGGAATGCACCCATGGTGAAATCATTAAAAAAGAATCCCTTGGTGCAAAGGATGTCGCTCTGATTTCGGATTGTTTTGATTCCCTTGCTCTGGATTATATGATCCACAGCCCAGTACCCGATACCCGAAATTTTGTTTATAAAAAAGGAAGCACATCAAAAAAAGATCAAACTGGGGCCAATGGTCACACAAACCTTGGTGGTATAACTGAGCATTGCAATGCCCATGGGCATTCAGACTCTCCGGCCCAAGGTGATTCCTGTTGTGATCAATTCCATGATGGCAGGATGGATAATCCGGATTTTTATTCCAGAATTGAGCTTTACAAGAACCTATGCCGCCCCATGAAAAAATCAGAAGGGGTAGACTTTGGTCAAGCAACGGAAATACTGGCCATTGTTCCCCCTGCCTTTGGGCATGAAATGGCAGACAGGGTTCAGCAGGCACTTGGTGATTTCAGTGTCATCAAAGCCACCTCGCCCCTTGATGGAAAATCCATATGGATTGAGGTCTTTAATCCCTTGGTTTCCAAGAGTCAGGTAGTGGCATGGCTTGCTGCAAAGCTGGGGGTGAACCGCGAGGATGTGGTTTCCGTTGGCAATGATTATAATGATCTGGATCTTTTGGAATGGTCCGGCCAGGGGTTTGTGGTGGCCAATGCCCCGGCGGAGGTGCAAAGGGGTTTTGGGGTTGTTGCCTCCAACGATAAGTGTGGTGTGTCAGAGGTGATTTTTAATCACATGGGATGCTTACTTCAGCTGGCCTGATGCGATCCCAGGTTCATGAATTTATCACTTGACAAGGCAGACCCCTGTCCATTACTTTTGGCCGATGGAAATTTTAAACACCATCATACCCATTTTTACTGTGATTGTTCTGGGCTGGTTTGCCCGGCAAAAGGGATTTGTGCCCCCGGAATTCTTAGCCCCGGCCAATCGCCTGGTGTTTTATATTGCCATCCCTGCCATGGTGTTTGGGGCCATTGCCAGGAGTTCTTTAAAGACGGAGTTTGATCCCCAGGTGCTGGGCTTAACGCTGACGGCCATTGTTTTTTCTTTTGGAATAACCTGTGTCATTGGAAAAATAATTCATCTCCCGCCCCGTCGATCCGGCACCTTTGTTCAAAGCGCCTTTCATGGTAATTTAGGGTATGTCGGGCTGGCTGTGGCCTATTATTTTTTAGGGAAAGAGGGGTTTGCAAGCGCCAGTATTCTAACGGGGTTTATCATGATTTTGCAAAATTTTCTGTCGGTATTTGTGCTTCAATTTTACGCAGATGCAACCCCTTCCTTTCACAATCCCGGCAGAATCATATCCAAAATTGTGGGCAACCCCGTTATTTTGTCTGCAATTGCGGGTATTCTCTTTGCGCTGACCGGTGCGGCATTGCCGGTTATTCTGGTGCGTACCCTTGATATCATCAGCGGCATGTCCCTGCCACTGGCCCTGATTTTGATTGGGGCCACCTTGAGCTTTGATTTGATAAAAGCCCGATTTCGACAGCTTTTGGTGGCCAATTTTATGAAACTTATGGTGCTGCCAAGTTTAGGTTTTCTGTTGTATTCCCTTTGGGAAATTCCCTCGGATCTCTATGTGCCCGGTCTTATTTTGCTGGCCGCGCCCTCTGCCACCATCAGCTATGTCATGGCCCGGGAGATGAATGGTGATCCTGAATTTGCCGTGGCGGCCGTCTCCTCCAGTACGTTGCTGTCCGCAGTGAGCTTTGCCTTCTGGCTTCATTTGACACATTGACCCACATATTTTTTTTAAAAATTATAATAAATCGCGGAGGTAACCATGACATTTGATGACGCACTAATTGCCAAGGTAAAGGGGTTTCTGGATAGTGAGGAGGCGGATAAGCTTTATGAAATAGCTCTGGAGGCGGGAAAGCAGGGGCCTTGCCTGGAAGTGGGCAGCTATTGTGGCAAATCAGCCATTTACCTTGGAACCGCCTGTAAAGAGAATGATACAGTACTTTTTTCCATTGATCACCACAGAGGATCGGAAGAACAGCAAAAGGGGGAAGAATATTTTGATCCGGATTTGTATGACGCCCAAGGGCAATGTGTGGATACTTTCAGGGTGTTCAGAAACACCCTGACCACCTTTGATATCACAGACGTGGTGGTTCCCTTGGTCTGTAAATCCGGTTTGGCTGCAAAGACATGGGCAACCCCATTAAGTCTTGTATTCATTGATGGGGGACACTCCTTTGAGGCCGCCTTTAATGATTATAACTGCTGGGCCCGTCACATCATCCCCGGAGGATATCTGGTGATTCACGATATTTTTCCCAACCCGGAAGAGGGGGGGCAGGCCCCTTATCAAATATATCAATACGCCCTGGCTTCGGGACTTTTTAAACCCGTGGGTATGACAAAAACACTGGGGGTTCTAAAAAAGCTGGCCTGTGATGAGGTTCCGGCGAATTCCCATTAATCCCCCTTGAAGAATTCCAGAATGTCCTCCAGGATCATATAAAACGAGGGCACCAGTGCCAGGGTAATCAGGGTGGCAAACACAATGCCAAATCCCAGGGAGATGGCCATGGGAATCATGTAGCGTGCTTGGCGGGAGGTCTCAAAGATCATGGGGGCAAGCCCCCCAAAGGTGGTGAGGGTGGTGAGCATGATGGGCCGGAATCGCTGCTTTCCCGCCATGGCAATGGCCTCCCGGGCCGGAATACCCGCCAGTCGCATTCTGTTGGCAAAGTCCACCATGACAAGGGAGTCGTTCACCACCACACCGGACAGGGCCACCAGGCCAAACAGACTCATCAAGGAGAGGGAATAACCCAGAATAATATGCCCCAGAACCGCCCCCACAATGCCAAAGGGGATGCATGCCATGATCACCATGGGTTGAAAATAGCTTTTAAAGGGGATGGCCAAAAGGGCATAGATGCCAAAAAGGGCTATCAAAAGCCCCCGGATCAGGCTTTGTGTACTCTCCTGCATGCTGGCCTGACGGCCTTCAAAATTACCGGTAAGGCCGGGAAATTGCTGTTGCAGTGCCGGTAAAATCTCAGATTTCACCACCAGGAGTATTCGGTTGGTTTCCATGCGGGGAACCACATTGGCCGTGATGGTGGACACCCGACGTCCAGATCGTCTTTTGATAGATGTATAGGCCCGTCCCCGCTCCATGCTCACCACTTGCCGGAGCAGAGTTTCCCGGCCATCCGGGGCATGGATAATCATGGTTTCCAGTTGGCTTTCAGTGATGCGTTCTTCCCGGGGCAGGCGTACTTTGACGGTGACTTCGTTTCTCCCCCGCTGGAGTTTCAGGGCCGTGGCACCATAAAAGGCATACCGCACCTGGAGGGCCACATTCCGGGCACCCAGCCCCAGGGAAAGACCCTGGGGTAGCATTTTAAAATCAAATTGCTGTTTACCCCGGGCTGAGCCGTCGTCAATATCCTTGGTGGATGGGAAATTGGCCAGCTCCTGGGCCAGTTTTGCACTGGCGGCATCAAGAATTTTACTGTCCCGGTGGCTCAACTCTATGGTGAGGGATGATCCAGATCCGGGCCCCCCCCGGTCGGATTGGAACACCATGGATTCCAGACCCACAATGGTGCCTGTGGCCTTCCTCCATAATTGGGTCACCCTGGCCGTTGAAAGGGGACGGATATCCGGCGGGGTGAGCAGGATACGGGCGGTGATGACATTTTCCCTGACCTGGGCATATCGTCCCCGGGAAAGGGTAGTCCCCCCATTGTTTTCCACCACCTGTCTGGCTGAATCGGAAATGATGTCAAGAATGGCTGCGGCTTTTTCCTCGGAGGAACCATAGGGCAGGGTCACCATGACATAGGCGTAATCAGATTCCACCCGGGGCATGAGGGTGGTGGTGATTCTGCCGCTTTTCACATATCCCAACACAATGATCAACACGGCAAGGCCGATGCTGACGGTGATGTAGCGGTTGTTGAGCATGGATTCCAGGATGGGATTATAAATACGCTCCACAAATTGAAGAAGACCCCGGCTGATCTTTTGCTGTTTTGCCATGGCCCAGGCCATGGGTCTGCCCGGTTTTCTGCCCGGATGGGACAGATGGGCCGGCAGGATAAAAAGGCTCTCCACAAGGGAGATGAGAAAGACAACGATGACCACCACGGGAATTACCTTAAAAAATTTACCCATGGTGCCGGTGACAAACATGATGGGAAGAAAGGCCACCACATTGGTTAAAATGCTGAACACCACAGGAAGGGCCACCTCCCTTGCCCCGTCAATGGAAGCCTCCAGAAAGGGTTTGCCCTGTTCCCGGTGCTGGTAGATGTTTTCTCCCACCACAATGGCGTCATCCACCACAATACCCAGGGTCACAATAAAGGCAAACATGGAGATAATGTTGATGGAAAAGTCGGTGAAGGGTAAAAACACAAAAGATCCCAGAATGGATATTGGAATGCCCAGGGCCACCCAGAATGCCAGACGGATTTCCAGGAAAAAGGCCAGGAAAAAAAACACCAGGGCAAGACCGATGTAGGCGTTTCTGATGAGCAGTTCCGCCCGCTGTTGAAATACCTCTGATCGATCGCTGACCAAGGAGATGTCAATGCCCTGGGGCAGGCTTTCTTTGAAACGTGTTACCTGCTCCTTCACCGCCTTTGACACCTGGGTGGGTTTTTGATCCCCCACCCGGTATACCTCCACCATGATGGCGGGTTTGCCGTTGAAGGTGGCGTAGGTATTGCTCTCTTCAAACCCTTCACTGATGATACCAATGTCTTCCAGCAGAATCTGGGAGCCGTCCCCGGCGGTGATGATGGGCAGTCGGGCATACTCCCTGGCAAATTCCCGGCGCTCCTTCATGCGCACCATGATCTCTCCTCCCCGGGTGCGGATGCTGCCACCGGGCAGTTCCACCACGGCATTGCGGATGGCATCGGCGATTTCACCCAAAGTCAGGCCGTAACGTCTTAAGTTTTCCTGGGGAACTTCCACATGGATTTCATGTTCCCTTGTTCCCTGCATTTCCACCTGGGTGATGGTGGGATCCTGGAGAAGAAGATCCCTGAAGGATTCGGCAAATTCAGTAAGGATTGCTTGGGATTGGTCTCCATAGATGGCATGGGAGGTGACATGGCGTTTTCTTGTGACCACAGATGTCATGGGTCTTTCTGCTTCATCGGGAAAGGAGGTGATGGCATTGACCTCACTTTCCACCTCCCTTGCAAAGCTCTGGAGATCCATCTCTTCGCGCACATCAATGGTGACACTGCCCCGGCCCTCAGATGCAGTGGCATGCATTTCATCAATGCCATCCAGCCCCTGAACTGCCTCTTCAATGGCCAGAATGATACCCCGTTCCACCTCTTCGGGGCTGGCACCGGGGTAGGCCACGGACACGCTGACGGCCCCGATATCAAAATCGGGAAACACCTCCTGCTTGATGCTGGCACCCATGACAAGACCGCCCACCAGAAGGATAATCATCAAAAGGTTGGCTGCCACGGGATTTCCGGCCATCCATTGAATGGGGCCTTTAAATGCAGGGGAGCGGGGGACGGTACTCATTTTTTACCTTCCTTGTTTTTAACACCCTTCTCAGGAGCCATTGGTTTTGCCCCATTGTTTTTTCCAGGAAGTGGGGGAGATGTTTCTCCCTGGGTTTTATCAGGGGTATTTTCCTGGGTTCGAAGGGCCATACCGGCCACGGGGGAGGCCATGTCTGAAATGATAATTTCATCCTTTACTTCAAGTCCGCCACTGACAAAGACCTGGTTTGCATCCCGCCACAGGATTTCAATGGGTTTTATGACCAGTTGGTTGTTGTAAAGGCACCACACCTGGTCCCCATCCCTTACAATGTTCCGGGGCAGTGCAATGACATGGGATATCTGTGTGCCCTGGATGCGGATCTGGACATAGCTGTTCAGGAGCAGGGGTGTTGTCCCCTTGTTGTTCTTGAGGCCCAGAGGATCTTTAATGGAGATGAGCAGGGTGGCCAGCCGGGTCTCCTGGCCCAACTCCCCCAACAGCCGGATGACCTGGCCCGGATGACGGGTGCCGTCCCGGGTGGTGATGGTCGCCTTGCTGCCCTTGTCATGGGAGTTCTGGGGGAAGGTGACCCATTTGAGTTGGTCCGTGGGAAGGGTGGCCTTTACCCAGTAATCATCGGTGCCCGAAAGGGAGGCAAGGGTGTCCTGGGAGGAAACCTGGGACCCGGGCTCCACGTTCACCGCCATCACCATGCAGTTAAAAGGGGCTTTGATAACAGTACGCCCAAGGTCCAGGTTCACCCGGGCAAGATCTGTTTTGGCCCCGGCAATGTCCGCCTTTATCTGGGCCAATTGGGGTTCTCTCAGGGCCAGATCGGCATTGGAGATGGCTCTTCTTGAGCCTTTTTGAAGAATTTTAACCTCTTCTCGGGCCACGGTCTGCTTCCCCATTTCCAGGCGAAGTTCTGCCTTAAGTCTTGCAAGGACGGACTTTTGTTTCTCCACATTGAGACGAAAATCTTCCTGCTCCAAGCGGAGCATCACTTGGCCTTTTTTGAAAAATCCACCGGGAATCAGCTCCCTGGATTTCTCCTGCACAAATCCCCCCACCCGGGATTTCAGGGTGATGGCCCGGGAGGGGATGACAGTTCCCATGGCAGACAGGGCGACAACGTGGTTGCCGGGGGTGACCGTCATGGTTTCCACCAGGGGCAGGGGGATCTGGGGGCGGCCCCGGCGGGCAACGGGTTTGGTGGCGTAAAGGTAATTGGCTGCGGCAATACTTGCAACAATGAAGATGATGGGGATGAGGAATCGAATCACCTTGATAAGGGGATGGCACCGGGGTGCTGTTTCTGAAGTCATGGTATTTCCATATTTTGGGTCCAGTCACCTCCCAGTGCCCGGTAAAGGGCAATGCGGTTTTTGATCAGAACCGCCTTCTGTTCGATGAGCCTGCTTTCCAGTTTCTGAACATTAACCTGTTCGGTTAGAAAAGGAATAAACGGGTCTAAGCCTTTGATATATCTACGTCCTGCCTCTTGCCTTGCCTGGCGGGCGCTGTCAAGTTCTGCCAGGAGAAGATCCACATAACGGGTTTGATATTGTTCCGCAGCCATGCTGCTCTCCACCTCTACAATGGCCGTGGTCACGGTCTTTTCATAGGATGCCAGGCGTTCTTTGACAACGGCCATGGCTTGTTCCACTGCCGCGTCTTTTTTCCCACCGTCAAACACCGTGGCACTGAGGCCTGCACCCAGAGAGAGTATCCAGTTTTGTAATAAGAGATCCAGGGTGCCCTCCCGGAATAGAACGCTGCCTGTTAAAGAAAAATCGGGCAGGCGGTTGGTGCGTGCATGGGTTTCGTACCAGTCAGCTGCCAGGAGTCGGGAACCGGCGGCCCGCACATCCGGGCGCAGGGCCAGGAGGTTGGCGGGTATCCCTTTGACGGGGAGGGCTGGCAGTTGGTCTGGCAGGTCTCCTTGGACAATGGGGGCTTTGTCCGGTGTTTTACCAAGAAGGAGTGCCAGGGCATTGGAACGGGCAGTTATCTGATTTTCAATGGGGGGAATGGCGGCCTTGGCACTGGCCACCACCTCCCGCTGCTGGAGTACATCCAAGGCCGTGGACATGGAATTTTCAAACCGCAGTTCCAGAAGGTCCAGCACCGTAGTGTTCAGCGTGAGTTGTTGTTTTGCAAGGGCCAGTTGTTTCCGGTTGGCAATGAGTTCCACCCAGGTATCGGCCACCTGGGCCGCCACGGACATGGCTGCGGTTTCAAGGTCGTATCTGGAAGCCTTGGTTTCAAGTTGGGATGCTGCGATGTTGGCCTTTATTCTGCCCCAGAGATCCACTTCGTAAGATGCTGAGGGACCTGTGGAAAAGGTGTTGTAAGAACTGATGTTCTTTTTTGCCTGGGTGCGGGTGTAGCCTCCGTCCATGGTGATGGTGGGAAACAGGGCTGAATTTCGGGAGGTGGTTGCGGCACGGGCCAGGTCAAGCCTTGCCCAGGCTTCCCTGATGGAAAAATTGTCTGCCAGGGCTGTTTCAATGAGGGTGTTGAGTTCGTTGTTATTAAATTGTTCCCACCACTTGGACGACACGGTTGGTGAGGCCAAATATGGGACTGTACTTTTTCCGGACAGGGGCTGGGTTTCCAGGTGCCGGGAAGCCGGGGTGAATTGTTGACATCCCAGGAACAAAAATTGAGCTACCATACAAATCAATATGTTTTTCAAGAATCGGATCAGCATTGGTGTCTATCTTCTTTTTGTAGAAATGGCGTAATTCTTCCGTAAATATTCGGCCAGCACCCCATCTTTACCTATTGGGGCCTGCCCATATAGTATTAGGGAGTCAGCCTATCTTGATATACCGGCTATAAACGTATTCATGTCACCAATCCTGGGATGGTTGGGATATAAGCGGTATTTTGAAATCGGCCAACTCCCTTAGTATGCTATGCAGTCCCCAATAGGCCAATATGGGGCACTGGCTAAATGTTTACATTACCAATCCGAATATTTACATTGTTCCATCCTTAATATCATTAATTTTCACGTTTTTACCAAACCGTTCAGAATAAAGCAACTGATATGCCATTTACTATTATTTAAAGGTTCTCCCATGTTGGGTACGGATACAACAAACAATATAATGGCATAATGCAGCCCCGACGGGGAATGGGGCCGGAGCGGGAACGTTGGGTATGAAAAATGGGCATCCTTCAAAAATACTTTACACTTTTTTTAATCATTCCCCATTTGTAGGGACTTTTCTTAAAAGATTGTAAAGTACTTTTGAGGTCATATGAAGGATGCTAAAAAATGATACTTGATAAATACTCGGGAACATAATATTTCTATCAGATGATGTTTAAGCTTTTTCGGCTGACCCTTTTGGGATATATGCCGATGTAACACCCCGTACCCAGTACCTGCTTTTTCATCTATAAACTTGATCATCGAGCATCATAACCAAAGCTTTCAGGAAATTTCTGTGAAAAAAAGATGGTTTGTCAGAAAAACAGATATGGCAGTTCCAGTGGAGGAGGCCTTTGCCTGGCATGAACGCCCCGGTGCCCTGGAACGTCTCACCCCTCCGTGGGTGGTCATGAAAAATATTCGTAAAACCGGTGGAATTAAAACCGGTGCCACCGTGGAGATGGATCTTTGCACCCCCGGATTTTCCTTGAGAACCCAGGCGGAGCACATAGGGTACGCCAAAAACGATTATTTCCAGGACCGCATGGTCAAAGGCCCCTTTTCCCAGTGGATTCACACCCATCTGTTCCATCCCCGGGGAGACACACTTTCCTGCCTGGAGGACAGGGTGCAATATCAGCTGCCCATTCACCTGCCCCCCAAATGGGCTGCCATGGTGGAAAAGGAGCTGCATCGGATGTTTTCCTATCGGCATACGGTGATGAACAACGACCTTGAAGCCCATAAGAAAGGGTCCACACCCCTCACCATTGTGATATCCGGTGCGGGTGGCCCGGTGGGCAAGGCCCTGATTCCTTTTTTCACCACAGGCGGGCACCGAGTGATCCGACTGGTGAGACGTCCCCCCCAGGGGCCGGATGAGATTTTCTGGAATCCCTACACAGGGGTTTTGGATCTTACACCCGCAGGAAAAATTGATGTGGTGATCAACCTTAACGGATACCACATTGCTTCGGGACGGTGGTCCCCCCGGCGCAAGGAACAGATTGTTCAAAGCCGTAATCTATCCACGGCTCTTATTGCAAAAACTATTATGGCCCTTCTGGACAAACCTGAGTTGTTTATCTCCGCCTCTGCCACCGGTTATTATGGGGATCTTGGCGAAACCGTTGTGAATGATGCCTGCGGACCTGGGGATCTGTTTGTCTCCAGGGTGTGTGCAGATTGGGAGCAGGCAGCAGAAATGGTGGAAGGATCGGGAATTCGTACGGTGTATGCCCGTATTGGTGTGGTTTTAAGCCCCAATGGCGGTATTCTGGAAAAAATGATGCCCCCTTTTCTCATGGGGCTGGGGGCATCCATTGCCTCGGGGGAGCAATATCTGAGCTGGATCAGCATGGATGATCTCATCTACGCTATTCACCATGTGATCAACAATCGACGTATCCAGGGGCCAGTTAACTTTGTCTCTCCCCATCCTGTTACCAATGCCGAGTTTACCACAACCATGGGCAAGGTGCTGCGCCGTCCCACCCCCTTTCGAGTCCCGGCTTGGGCTGTGAAGCTTGCCTGGGGTAAAATGGGGCAGGAGGTGCTTTTGTCCAGTACCCGTGTGAAACCGGAAAAACTCATGGTTTACGGTTATAATTTCAAACACAAGGCCCTTCACCAGGCCCTATCCCACGTAATGGGAAAACAATAATATGCGTAAAAAAACCGGACATTCTTAAACCCCATAGCCCAATGAACCCATGGAGCCATCAATCTATACACCCATTTACCCACAACCAATGAATCCCATCCAGGAGACAAAAATAAATGAACCCCGCGTTAAAACTTTTTTTTGCCATGATGATGATCATGGCCCTTATTTTTGGCTATGCTGGCATCTATTTTCCTTTAGAACAGTATGATTTTGAACGCCTTCACATTTTTTTGTTTAATCTTTGCACCGGTGGCACCATCATCCTCTATTTCACAGAGGGAACTGGCAAGCTTTCCCCCCGCACCATTATCTTTCTGGTGTCATCCCTTTTTTATGCCTTTTTTGCCTTTTTAAATATGTATCCCATGGTTATTTTTATCTCTCTGGGCCTTGCCTCCATTGTGGAAAGCTTAAGAATTGAAAGATTCGGCATTTTGCCATGGAATTTTTTCTCCCTTAAAGAGTCGGTGTCTGCCAAATTCCATCAGGCGTCTCTGCTGTGCCTGTCCATTGGGCTTCTCATGTCCACCGTTATTATTATCAACAATGAGTATCTCCATGTGGTCACCATGGAAAAATTGGTACTTAATACCTTTTTCCTTGGCTTTTCTTTTCCCCTTTCCCTGATCACATTGTCTGTTATTTTTTCCATGATTCGTCAGAACGGAACCTCCCGCACCGGGATTTTATCGGTGATCTGCTTCTGGACAATCAATCTGGGGGTGATCATATTCTTTATGTTTATATTGTTTGAGCAATTTTATCCCCAGATCGCCGTGACCCTGGCTCTGTTCGTTGCCGTGGTGACCGTATTTGTCCTTTATGTCCGCTATGGGCAGAAAATGCAGCAAAAAGGATTTCTCTCTTCGGGTATCGGTTTTTTAATTATCACGGCTATTTCCGGGATTGTTTATATACTTTTCCAGATGTCGCCGGGATACACCCATGAAAATACCCTGTGGTTGCTCAGACTTCACACCTTTGCCTCCCTTTATGGCTGGAATTTGTGTGGTCTTGCCGTGATCTGTCGGTTTCGGGATTTTCCCATGCGAATGCATTCCGGTGTGGTCATTGCTATGCACTGGCTCACTGCCCTGGTGCTGGCGCCCCTGGGTACACATTATGCATTAATATCCATCCTTGCGGTGATGGGTTATATTTTTATCGTGTTTACCCTGTTTTTCAGTAAGGATAGGAGATCTTTAAATGACGAATATCCAAAGGCTTGAAAAATTATTATCCCTTTTTTCCAAAGAAAATAACGTATTGATCATCATCAATGCAGACCCCGATGCCATGGCCAGTGCCATGGCAGTGAAGCGGTTGCTCTGGAGAAAGGTGACCAGCGTGGTGATTACTTATTTCAATGAGATGAGTCGTCCGGATAATCTTACCATGATCCGGGTGCTGGATCTTGAAATGATCCACATTGATGAGGTGGATGAAAAGGCCTTTGACCGGTTTGTGGTGGTGGATTCCCAGCCGGATCACCATGAATGCTTTGCCATGTTCCCATATGATGCCATCATTGATCACCATCCCCTCTCCTGTGATTCCGGTACCTTTAATGATATTCGTCCAGACTATGGGGCCTGTTCTTCCATGATGACGGAATATCTTAAAGCAGCCGGGGTCAAACCCTCTCAGAAACTTGCCACAGCCCTTTTAATGGGAATTAAAACAGACACCGGGGGGTTTTTACGCCAGACATCCATGGAGGACGTCAGGGCCTTTCAGTATCTCTATAAATTTGCCAATACCTGTGTTATGGCACGCATTGAACAGGCGGAATTCAAGGAAAGAGATCTTGAGTTCCTCGGCCATGCCATTAAACAAAAGAGAATTATCAACCACCGGGTGTATGCCCACACCGGCACCATTGAAAATCCAGACCAATGCGTCATTGTGGCGGATTTTTTCATGCGCATTGATGCTGCCAACTGGAGTATTATTTCAGGGATATATGATAAAAAACTGGTGATTATCATGCGCAATGACGGTCTGCGGAAAAGTGCGGGGAACACTGCCAAAGAGGCTTTTTCTTATCTGGGCTCTGCCGGGGGACATCGCACCATGGCCCGGGTGGAAATTCAGATGGCGGAGCTTGAAAAAGAGGTGCCAGATAAAAAGGGAATCAGCCAGTGGATTATTGACCAGGTGGAAAAGTATGCCGGGATCAAGTTTGAATAGTCGGGGTGTGTTGTTCCGATACAGGAGTGTTTCTCTCTTGGCGAGACAATAACGTTTCTTTGTTTGTGATTAAATATATCATGCTGCATTTAATAGATTGGTTTGCAGGGTCGTCTGGGGAGGGATGCGGTTATGCTTGTCTTAATAAGTGCCCGTTATTGTTGGCTTTGGGCTGAAAATAGAATGGGGTGGCTGGTTGCCTTCCATGGATGGCATGTATGTTGCTTTATATATCTGTGATTCTGGTAACTATCATCCAAATACACAAGGGATGAATTTTAGCTTCATGGAGGTGTGAACTATGAGACTTGAAGATATAAAAAAAGATTTTAATATCATGAACGCAGTTGACTGGGACATGACACCAGAGGAGGCCGTTGCCCTGCATTTGGAATGGGGCCCTCTTAGGGATCTGTCCTACTACAACTCCAGGGATTCTAACAACGAAACCGTTTATTTTGTCATAAACACCTGGAAAACTTATCCCCTGGTGAGTCTGGTCAGGCGCAGGGGCTTTGACTCTGAGGACCTTATCACTCTTAGGCTTCCCAAAGGTCTGGAAAAAACATTTATGGAATCATCTGGACAGCATAAAGGCGTTTTTGCCGTGGAGGGAGAAGTTAAATCCTGGTTGCAAAAGGAATTGTGTGATTAAAGCGTCTGGATCGTTTCCAATGATTCCCCTGCTTGAGCAATATTAAAATAATCTGACCCAAAAAAGGTATGACAGGAAATTTTTTGTCATACCTTTTTTTATGATCAAAATGTTCTATTCTTTGGAAAAATCTTCTTTACCTGCGCCGCAGATGGGGCATGCCCAGTCATCAGGGAGATTCTCAAAGCTTGTGCCCGCATCAATACCATTGTCCGCGTCACCTTCTGCAGGGTCATACACATAGCCGCAAAGATCGCATACATACTTGTCCATTATTCTCTCTCCTTTTTTTATAAGTTGATATTTCTACAGTCTTGGTGGTTACATGCAGGGCATAGTATCATATCCTGCATGTAAATGTCCCCTCCTGAATCAAAATTTAGAAGGGGGGATGTCAGGTGGTTCTAAGGCTGAAATTTAAAAAGCCTTTCCCGGGGTAACCCCGAACACTTTCAGGATCACCGCCACGGGATTTTGCAAAAATGGCGGACTCCCCTCTCCCTTAAGGGTGGGGGAGTCTTTAGAAATTAATACTCCATCTCATCTTCTGGCATTACACCCTTAAACAGCATATATGCCCAAATTTGATATCCAATGACAATGGGAATAAAAACCACCACCACAAAAAGCATGATCTTCAGGGTCAGGGGGCTTGAGGATGCATTAAAGGCTGTCAGGCTGAATTCCGAGTTGAGTAGTGAAGGAAACAAGACTGGAAAGAGCCCGATAATACCGAAAAAGGTACAGCCGACAATGGTCACTGCCGATGCGCACCATGCTTTGAAATAATCTTCAATAAAGAGAAAAAATCTCACGGAGAGCAGGGCAACCACGCTTAGGATGATCACCAGGAAAAGCGGGGGCATTTCAAGGTAGTTGTCATAAAGGGAGGTGGCAAATTTACTGGCAATGAGAAAAATAACGGCCACGGGTACCAGGGCCAGCCATATTTTTCCGGCAATTTTTGCAGCTTCCACCTTGACTCTTCCATCGGTTTTAAGGGCCAGCCAATTGGCACCATGGAGGACAAACATCAAGAGAAATAGAATGCCGCCCAGGAAACCGTAAGGATTTAAAAGTTTGATAATGTTTCCATGGTACAGTCCCTGGCCATCAAAGGGGATCCCCCGGAAAATATTGGCAAAGGCCACCCCAAAAAGCAGGGCCGGTGTAAAACTGCCCACAAAAATGCAGACATCCCATATTTTCTTCCACACGGGATGGTCAATCTGTCCCCTGAATTCAAAGGCGACACCCCTTAAAATCAATGCAAATAAAATCATCAAAAGCGGTGTGTAAAGGGTGGAGAACATCACTGCGTATACCTTGGGAAAGGCGGCAAAGGTGATACCACCGGCGGTGATGAGCCATACTTCATTGCCATCCCAGAAGGGGCCGATGGAGTTAATCATGGCCTTTTTATCTTTTTCTGTTTTTCCCAGAAAAGGGTAAAGGATACCTACACCGAAATCAAATCCGTCTGTCATGAAAAAAATCGCCCACAAAAGGCCCCAAATAAAAAACCATATTGTTTCCAAAACCATAATTGTATCTCCTGTTTTTTTATCAAAAAGCGGGTTGCCGGATGGATGGTGCCATATAATTATTACCGACAATATAGTTGCTTAGGAACCGGTCTTAAATAATTTGCCCACTTCGGAACGCACCACCGTTGAAGGGTAGTGTGTCCCCAATTTCTCAATGGGTATGGTATGTCGGACTTATTCCTTAACTAATTGGGAAATCACGCCTTTTTGTAGACGGGACCTTTCCTTGCGTGTTTACCAATGAGATAAAATCCAACGCCGCCCAGCAAGCCATAAATCAGAAAAAAGGCAATCAAAGAGATCATAACCTGATATCCCATGACAGGGGAGGCTGCATCCGATGTTTTCATCAGACCATAAACGATCCAGGGCTGCCGACCCACTTCGGCCACCACCCATCCGGTCTGGATGGCAATGTAGGGAAGGGGTATGGAATAGAGCATCATGGTGAGGAACTTAGGTGATTCCAGGAGTTTGTTTCTTCTTGTCCATCCATAGATCATCTGGAGTATGAAAAGTGTTCCCAGAAGCACCATGAATCGGAAGGCGGCAAAGGTAATCCACACCGGAGGTCTTTCGTCTTTGGGGAAATCGTTGAGTCCTTTTACCACGGCATTAAAATCATGGTAACCCAGGAAGCTCAAAATACCGGGAATGGAGCCGAACTCAACAAGGTTTTTACCGTTTTTCTCATCGGGAATGGCAAAAAGAACAATGGGGGCATTGCTCTGGGTTTCCCAATGGGCTTCCATGGCCGCAAGTTTAGCCGGTTGGACCTCTGCCACATGGGTAGCATGCAAATCACCGGTCATTCCCACGCCAAAGGAGGCAACAAGGCCAAACACGAGGGCTATTTTAAATGATCGGGTGAAAAAATCAATATGTTGTTTTTTTAAGAGATGATAGGCACTGATACCCATCACAAAGAAGGCACCCAACAGCATGGCAGATGGAAGCATGTGGGCAATTTCAAGCAGGCTGAACTTGTTGAACAGCAGTGCAAAGAAATCGGTCATTTCCGCACGTCCATTGCGGATGGTATATCCCACAGGATGTTGCATGAATCCGTTGGCGGTTAAAATCCACACAGCGGAAAAATTACCGCCAATGGCCACCACCCACATGACTCCTGCATGGGCTTTGGCAGACATTTTGTTCCATCCAAACACCCAGATACCGATAAAAGTGGATTCTAAAAAGAATGCAGCAGATGCTTCAATGGCAAGCAGTGAGCCAAACACATCCCCCACAAATTCAGAATATCGGGACCAGTTGGTACCAAACTGGAATTCCAAAGTGATACCGGTGACAACCCCCACGGCAAAGTTGATGAGAAAAAGTTTTCCCCAGAATTTTGTCATCTTCAGGTAAACCTTATCACCGGTTCGTGCGTATTGGGTTTCCATGTAAGCTATGATAATGGAAAGCCCCAATGTTAAAGGTACAAAAAGAAAATGAAACATGGTTGCAGCGGCAAACTGCAGCCGGGAAAGTAGAACAGGATCCATAATATCCTCCGAAGTGGTTAAAAACTAAATACCAATGCTGTTTTAGTTTACATATATATAATGATTATGACTGTTCAGGAAGAGAATAATAACATCTTTTGGGGGAAATCACATCACCGGTTTTTTTCAGTCTGGCGATAATCTTTGAAATTTCCTTGCTGTCCATGTCCAGTTGCTTGGCAATTTCACCGGGGCGAACTGGTTTTCCTGCTTTTTTCATTGCTTCAATAATTTTTGCTTCCATGTTTTATCCTTTTAAATTAAGTAGGCCCATTTAATTTTCTGACTATTCAATGAGCCCGTTTTCTGGCTGATTTCTGGGAAATTGGTGTCAAACTTGTGTGATGGGCGGTATCACCACATTATCTATCTGAATCTTAAATTTTAACGGGAATGCCATAACCCGACAAGCCTGAGGTCTCCCAAATACATATCAATACATAAAGGGAATCATCGAGTGATCTATTTTGTTCTTTTTAGTTAATGATTAGCAAATGCTGTGCCACGTTTTGTAAATATTGAATTTTGTCCCAAAGCCTTTTTCCATGGGGCAGTAAGTGGTTGCTGTGTGTCAACATAAATGTCTCAATGAGGCAGGGGTGTCTCAGCTATTTGTGTGTAGCCAGTAAAATATATAAAGACAAGCCGGGTTTGATCTTATGATTATTCGATGAGTCCCTTTTCAGGGCTGATTTCTGGGAAACCGGTGTCAATATTTTTTAAATTTGGTATGAATGCTGCAAGGAGAAATTCTCAGACCTTTTGTGATAAATTATTATGGGAGAGCTTTTTTCCAATGCTGAAAAAGAAATGTGATCGAAATATTCAAAAAACCCTGGATCTGGCAGAAAAGATGATTCTGCTGGCACACCAGGGTGATGATGCCAGGGAAGATACCAGTTGTGGCGTTCTCTACGGCACACTTCTTGATGCGGGATATAAGCTTAAGCAATTGGCATTGCGGGAGAAACAAGCCCATATAAGCAAGGGCTGGTGGGGAAAACCAGCCAAAGAAGAAATCAAAACTAACAATACAGTAAAGGAATTATAGCGAATGGCAAAGTATAGTTGTGGCGTATGCGGTTATGTTCATGAAGGTGAAAGTGCTCCGGAAAAATGCCCCCAGTGTGGTGCTACCCAGGACAAATTCAGTGTCATGACAGTAGGTGAGTTTGAGTGGGCTGATGCTCATGTGGTGGGTGTTGCCAAGGGTGTGGATGAAGAGATTCTCCAGGGCCTCCGGGACAATTTTGCCGGTGAATGTACCGAAGTTGGAATGTATATTGCCATGAGCCGCCAGGCGGATCGGGAAGGCTATCCTGAAGTAGCAGAAGCCTATAAAAGAATTGCATGGGAAGAGGCAGAGCATGCCGCTAAATTTGCAGAGCTTTTGGGTGAAGTGCTGGTGGGCGATACCAAGGAAAATCTTATTGCCAGAGTAGCTGCCGAACATGGTGCCTGCAAGGGCAAAAAAGCCATTGCCACCCGGGCAAAAGAGCTGGGTCTGGATGCCATTCATGACACCGTTCATGAAATGTGCAAGGATGAAGCACGTCATGGCATGGCTTTTCAGGGACTTTTGAAGCGCCATTTTAAATCATAGTTATTAGAAATAATAACACCTATGTTTCAATGATCCTGATTAAATGATTCATGGGGTGATTTACAAAAAGCATTAAGTAAGAAAAGGGCGCTGTCTTGTATTTCTTTTGTTCAGCGCCCTTTTTGCGTAAAAGATGGGGATAGCTCGCAATTCGGGTGCTTTTGAGTTGACGTCTGGCTGAGCTTATCTATAGTCACAGAGAGCTAATGAACGCAAACTTATTAACCTGAGCAAAGATAGTAATTGATTTTGGTATAAGAGCAAGATGCATCACACGAGTAATAGTGACTGTCCCTTTGAGTTTGCA
>JASFYZ010000001.1:0-4011 GCA_045046665.1 Desulfobacterium sp. | reverse complement strand
TTAAATCTTTATATCTTTTCCCTATCTCTGGCCATGTTTTATCATAAAATTCCGATAAACCTGACGCACTTCAATCTTTGTTGTGGGCAAATCAAGATGGGTTCAATTTTTGTTGTGGGCGGAGCAAGGTCAACAGATGGTCCGCCTGTGGCGATTATATAGGTTCCAAAAATATTTCCCGGGGAATGTAGTGATTGGTTCCAACTTTTTTATTGAAATAATCTTAAACTATCATTGCAAAAATATCTTGTTTGACATGTTTCCTATATATAATTAAAGTAGAGGGTGTTACTTCTAATATCAAGGCATCACAGATCCATGCCCATTCACCATTAATAAGACAATTGAAGGAGAATCACAAATGATCAGCAAAAAAATGGAAGATGCGTTAAATGAACAGGTGAACAAAGAGATGTTTTCCGCCTACCTTTATATGTCCATGTCCATCCATGCCGGTGATATGGGGCTCAAGGGTTTTTCCAATTGGTTCATGGTGCAGTATCATGAAGAGATGTCCCATGGCATGAAGCTGTTTGATTATATTAACAGCCGTGGGGGCCGGGTGATCTTGAAAGCGATTGATATGCCTGCTTCTACATTTGAGTCAGTCATGGACATGTTTGAAAAAACCCTTGCCCACGAAGAGTTTATCACCGTGTCCATAAACGATTTGATGGACACTGCCATAGAAGAAAAAGATCACGCCACCCGAATTTTCCTTCAATGGTTTGTGACGGAACAGGTGGAAGAAGAGGAAAATGATCATGAGATTATTGATCAACTGAAACTCATTGGCTCCAGCCCCCAGGGACTTATGATGCTGGACAAGGAATTGGCCCAACGCACGGCTACGGTTCGTTTGGATTTCAGTTTGAATGGACCTGGGGACGGGGACGATTGATTTTGTAGGGGTTCTGCTGTGGACATTTTCATACACAAAAAACCAAGGGGCTTGATTACACCTCGTTCATTCCAGTTGGTGGACATCAGGCCTCAATTTAAACTAATGGAGGGATATTATGAAAAACAGGACGTCCAATGATGCAGAAAAAACAACGGAAAAACGCCTGGATTTTGAAAAATTTATCCTCACCATTGAAGTGGTGCCCCCGGGGGGAAATGATCCTGAAGCCCTACTGAAATCTTTGGTATCCCTTGGAAATTTACCTGTGGATGGTTTCAGTGTGGCCACCAATCCCGTGGCCAAACCCCGCATGTGTGCCATGGCCCTGTGTGCCCTGATCCAGCAGCGCACCGGTTTGCCTGCTGTTTTCCATTGCACCACCCGGGATCACAATCGTATCAGTCTTCAGTCCCTGATGTGGGGAGCCAAGGCCCTGGGGCTCTCTTCTGTTCTGGTTGCCACCGGGGACTTTGTGGCCATGGCAGAGCGAAAAATTGTTTCTGATGTAAAGGATGTCAATGTATTTGAGCTGGTGACCATGGCCCGGGATTCCGGACTTCACACTGGGGCTGTGCTGGATTTTCGTCCCGAGGTGAACGGCCTGGACCGGGAGGTGAAGCGCCTGGAGAAAAAAGTGGCCGCAGGCGCACAGTATGCGGTGACCCAGCCCATCTATGACCGAGGCACCGCAAAGGAAATTGCCCGGACAGTGGCCCATTTGAATATTCCTGTTATCATGGGAATTTTGCCCTTGAGAACGCCCAAACATGCGGATTTTCTCCATGAACGTGTGGCAGGGATTGCCGTGCCCGAACCCCTTAGAAAACGGATGCACAGTGCATCCGATTCCGTGGCGGAAGGGGTTTTAAATGCCCGGGAGATGGTGGCGGTGGCCCGGGAATTTTTCCAGGGGACCTGTGTTATGCCTCCCTTTGATCATTATGAAATTCTGCCGGATGTTTTTGGGGATGCCCTATAATTTGACATGCCGGTTTTGTACCGGGAAATTACACCGTCCACATCAATCTATCATCTTTTGCCCAATTGTATTTTCTAAATGGTAAATTAATAAGATGAGACTTTATTATGACATGTTGCCGGACATCCTGGCCGGGGAGATTTTCCTGCCAGGATAAATGTCGGCAGTAAACAAATATGGGTGAAAAGATTGGCATCATTTATATGATCCCAAAAGTACTTGACAGTTTTTTGGGAAAAAGCCCTTAACAATGGGTAATACCCGCAGAAAATGCAAAGTACTTTTGAACGATGCCAAAAGATTATCTGTTGGTGTACCTTCTTTGTCGGGAAAGGATCTTTTTTCGGACCCGGATGCTCAAAGGCGTCACTTCCACCAGCTCATCTTCATTAACAAAGTTCAATGCCTGCTCCAGGGTCAGGGGTTTCACAGGGGAACAGGCGGTGCTGTCATCTTTACCCGAAGCTCTCATGTTGGTGAGCTTTTTTTCTTTGCAGGGATTGACATCCAGATCGTTGCTCTTGCTGTGCTCTCCCACCACCATGCCCTCGTACACCGGGGTGCCCGGGACAATCATGAGACGTCCCCGGGGTTCCAGGTTGTAAAGCGCGTAGGACACGCCTTTCCCTTGCCTGTCACTGACAAGGGAGCCTGTTCGTCGGGTGGGAAAATCCCCCCTGTAGAGTTCATATCCATCAAAAATAGAGTTCATGATACCGGTGCCCTTGGTATCGGTGAGAAATTCATCCCGGTATCCAATGAGTGCCCGGGAGGGGATGGAAAATTCTAAATTGGCCCGTCCCCGTTTGTTGGAAAGGTTCACCAGTCGTCCCTTGCGAATGGAGAGCTTTTCCGTGACCACCCCGGTGAAGGTCTCTTCACAATCCACGTAGAGCCGTTCCACAGGTTCTGTTTTCTGGCCTTTGTCATCGGTGCGATAGATCACCTTGGGTCTACCCACACACAGCTCAAATCCTTCCCGTCGCATGGTTTCAACCAGAATGGCCATCTGGAATTCCCCTCGTCCCTGGACAGTAAAAGACGCCCTTTCCGTGGTCTCCTTAACGGAGATGGCCACATTGGACAGGGCCTCTTTTTCCAAACGGTCCCTGATCCGGCTGGACTGAACAAGCTTGCCCTCAAGTCCTGAAAAGGGAGAATCTGATGTGGAGAACATCATGGAAACCGTGGGTTCGTCAACGGTGATGCGGGGCAACGCCTTGGGAAATTCTTTGGTGCAGATGGTATCCCCGATTTCAAAGATATCCATTCCTGATACAACGGCAATATCACCGGCTTCCACGACATCCACAGGTCCAAGGGATGCACCATCATAGCTCTGGAGGCTGGAAACCTTTAACTTTATTGGCCGATCGTCCTTTCCGATGATTACCAACTCATCCCGGGAACTGACCCTGCCGTTGGCAATTTTGCCAATGGCCAGACGGCCGGTATAATCGGAGTGGCCAAGATCAGATACCAGCATCTGAAAGGGCTCTTCCGGATCAAATGTGGGGGCCGGGATTTCATTTAAGATAACCTTGAAAAGGGGCTGAAGATCCTGGGAATCATCCTCCAGTTCATTTTTTGCAATGCCGTCTCTTCCCACGGCATAGAGGAGGGGGAAGTCAACCTGATCATCCGTGGCATCCAGATCAATGAAGAGGTCGTAGATTTCATCCAACACCTCCATGGTTCTGGCATCGGCCCGGTCAATTTTGTTGATTACCACAATGATGCGAAGGCCGGCTTCCAGGGCTTTTTTCAGCACAAACCGGGTCTGGGGCAGGGGGCCTTCCGAGGCATCCACCAGGAGGATGGCACCGTTCACCATGGAAAGAGCCCGTTCCACCTCGGCACTGAAGTCGGCATGGCCCGGGGTGTCCAGGATGTTGATTTTGGTGTCCCCCAGCATCACTGCACAGTTTTTGGCGGAGATGGTGATTCCCCGTTCCCGTTCCAGGTCCATGGAATCCATGATACGGTCATCCACTTTTTTACCCAGTCTGAATACGCCACTTTGTTTGAACATGGCATCCACCAGGGTTGTCTTGCCATGGTCAACATGGGCAATGATGGCGATATTTCGAATACTTTTGTTTTCTTGTTTCTGGCTCATTGGTGCTTT